>JAYUTQ010000259.1:0-3675 GCA_043755055.1 Chitinophagaceae bacterium
GTTTGGAAAATAAGGGGGCTTTAAGCCAGCAGGGCTTGTTCAGCAAAATTTTTAGTAATCCTGATATTAAAAACCAAACCGTGGAAAGCGTTATGGAGCCTGCATATCCCGAGGTTTCGTTCGATACGCCGCTGGAAAGATTGAGCACATTAATCAATAAAGAAAACGGAGCCGTACTAAGTAAAGATGAAAGCGGCAACTACCACATTGTAACCAAATACGATGTGATTAAAAGTTTAGCAAAATAGCGGTTAGTTGATTAGTTTATTAGTTGATTGGTGATTAGTTGATTGGTGATTAGTTGATTAGTTGATTGGTTGATTAGTTGATTGGTTGATTGGTTGGCTACTAATAAACCAATCAACCAATCAACTAATCAACCAATTACCAAACTCCCCATTTTTTCTAAAATCTGGTGGGCTATGTCCATGGCCATAAAGCCATCTACTTCGCTTACCACGGTAGCTGTATCTGTTTCAATAGCTTTTACAAAAGCCTGTAATTCCATCAGTATGGCATTGCCATCTTTTACATCGGGGTTGGCCACAGAGATGGTTTTTTTACCACCATTTGGCGTTTCAAGATCAAACGAAAAAACATTCTCGTCGCTGTCCTCATGTATTTTAATGATCTCCGTTTTTTTAGCCAGAAAATCGATGCCGATATACGCATCCTTTTGAAACAATCGCATTTTTCGCATTTTCTTCATGCTGATGCGGCTGCTTGTTAGGTTGGCTACACAGCCGTTGGTAAACTCTATTCTTACATTGGCTATGTCGGGGGTTTCCGTCATTACGGCCACGCCGCTGGCACTAATATTTTTTACCGGGCTTTTTACCAAAGCCAGTACAATATCTATGTCGTGTATCATCAAATCCAGTATCACACTTACTTCTGTGCCACGGGGGTTAAACTGTGCCAGCCTATGCACCTCTATAAACATGGGCTGCAACTGGTATTTAATAGCCGCCAGATAAGCCGGATTAAACCGCTCCACATGGCCCACCTGCAACTTTACATTGGCTTCTTTGGTAAGCTTCAGTATTTCCCTCGCCTCATCTATGGTGTTGGCAAGTGGTTTTTCTACAAATACATGCAGGCTTTTACGCAAGGCCATTTTTACCAAGTCAAAATGATGATTGGTAGGAGCTATAATATCCACCGCATTGCACAAATCCATCAAGGCTTCAGCATCTTCAAAACGCTTCAATCCATATTTTTCTTCCACCTCTTTCGCATTCTCATCGTTAGGGTCGAAGAAACCCACAAGCTCCGCCGTAGCAATTTCTTTCCAGTTATTTAAATGAAATTTTCCCAAATGGCCTACACCAAACACACCTACTTTAAGCATAACAATTGTTTATTAATAGTTGGGGCTAAAAATAAAGCCAAAATATTAAACCCTGACTGCTGGTTTTGAAGCCAATGTGCAAATAAGACAAGCCATGGATCATTCATAACCACAAAAAGGTGCAATTTTTGCATTATTTTCACTACGTCGCTATGCTTATTTTGATTGCCAAAGACAATACCCGATTTGTATACAAAATCATTTTTTTAATCTAAAACAAATGATCATGAATAAGATTTTCATTTTCTTGTTCCTTATGGCACCCATATTTCTTAAAGCCCAATCTGTAGGAATTGGAACAACATCACCCAATGCCTCCTCGGTACCTGATCTGGGGTTAAGCGCTAAACCTTTGGTTTTGCCCAGGCTTACCGGTACCCAAATGAACAGCGTTACAAACCCAGCAATAGGAATGATCATTTATAACAGCGATGAAATACCGAACAACTACAACTATCGGTTTGAGTAGTAATCGCTGGCAGCCCAGGTTATTCGGTAATCTGGGACTCTAACATTAACTGGTATAAGCTTACCCTTACCAATCCACATCAATATTATAAAGACAGTATGTTATTGATGGTAACAGCCGTTGCAAATGGTTCTTGGGACCAGGCTATATCTACCAGCGAATTGATAAAAAACGGTACCCGTTTTGCATCGATTAAGTTTACCGATGTTTCCAGAATCGCAGATGGGTTTGGATCATTGGAAACACGGCGAAAAAGTCATTTTCAATTTGTATTGTACGATCTGCGAAAAGAGCCTTACTAAGCAATGTTTCGATTATTTATAATGAATGCATGCATTTCAGATCATTTGTTTATAAACATTTAGCCAGAGGTAGGCTTAATTTATAGACATTGCATTCTTTTCAACGACAAACAAATACATGCAATCACTAGCAGTTTTCTGTGGATCCAGGGCCGGAATAGATCCGTTATATGTAGCACATGCAGCAAGGTTGGGGCAGTTAATGGCTGGAAATAATATCACCCTTGTATATGGCGGTGGCAGTGTGGGCATTATGGGTGGTGTGGCTGATGCGGTAATGGCGCATGGCGGAAGGGTGATAGGCGTAATACCCGAATTGTTACTGGCCTGGGAGGCACAACACCTGGGGCTTACCGAATTAAGGATTGTGCCCGATATGCACATCAGAAAGCGGATGATGTACGAGTTGGCCGATGCAGCTATTGTGCTTCCGGGAGGCCATGGCACTTTAGACGAACTGTTTGAAATGCTCACCTGGAATTCGCTAAAAATACACGACAAGCATATTTATATATTAAATACCAATGGCTTTTACACACACCTGATTGCCCACTTACACCATATGTTTCAGTCGGAATTTTTATACGATAAAATAGAAAACAGGATTACTATTTTAGAGGAGCCTGAACAATTGCTGGGATTTTTGTAAAACGATGAACTGTGTATTTTTTTACCCAAACCATATAATGTTTTTACAATGGCTGCCTGGTTAAAAAATGCCATGTCAAAAACAATACTTGTAAAGCATTGTACCCCTTTGCACTAATTTGGCAAAATTATTGCACTACTAATCAGCCATATGCCTCTAAGTAAACAGGTGATTTTTTTACTGTGAGAAATATATGAAGTGGCTGTATTTGCCATCAACCAAAACCGTACTATTTAGTATTTATGATTTTACGATCTGCTACAACAAGCTTACAAACGCTAACACAAAAATTTACATTAGTGTTCTGTTTATTAATATTTACCATTAACATACCAAAAAATACGCAGGCCCAGGATTCTGTGTACAGAACCAAACATGCGGCTGTCATTTTTCCATTTCCCATGTTTCATGAAAAGTGGCGTTCGTCCATCGGTTTTACACTAATGACCACGCCGGAGGACATTACAGAAGAAGTAAGGCTTCGCATACCCTGTGGCGATTTTAGGGTACTTCGCAGAATTAATAATGCATTCAATTTAGAAGGCCGTGTGATGTTCCAGATCTTACAAAACCATGTTTCTGCCGGCATCCATTATAGAAAAGCCATAACAGATAAACTGTATTTTTCGGCTGGCAACGATATTGGCTATTGGTTTGGTTTTTTATATGTAGGTGGCTTTAACAGCCGTGGCCGTGGTATTCTCGATTATCCTAACCTTTCTGTAGGGTACCGAACTAACAATAATTTATTAGTTACGTTTAAGGCCCAGGCCTCTTTAAACCTTGATTATAAAGCCATCAACGGCGAAAACACATTTACTTCAAAAAAGAATTTTTACAATGGCGAAACATTTACACTAGCCCTGGAACAGCCCTTTTGGAACAAGAAACATTTAACGCTGGC
>JAYUTQ010000260.1:0-1670 GCA_043755055.1 Chitinophagaceae bacterium
TCTTTCAGCCAGCCACACATACTTTCCTCTCCGCCGCCGGCCGTGAGCCCTTGCCAAAAAAAATCGATCTCGGCCTGGTCTTTACATTCCACTACAATGGAAATGCCTTCGTTAAAGTCGTATTCATGTATGCCATAACCATCCATCGCCATAAAAACTTTTCCATCGAGGGTAAATTGTGCATGCCTCACCAATCCTGCAACTTCTTTCCCTTCCTCCTCGCCATACAACAATATACCGTTGATAGCAGCATCCGGAAAAAGTTTTGTGTACAATTGAACAGCCTCTTTTGCCTTCCCAAATTTTTTGCCCACAAATAAAAAGCTCGGCGTTATCTTTTGGTTTACTCCTTTAAATTTACCCTTCATCAGTTGCCAGGCCAAACCAAACTTATCTTTTAAATAGCCGTAACGTTCGCTCCAGTCATATTTATCCAACGGAGTCATCACCTGCCCATCGTCAGAGAGTTTGTCCCATAGAAGATTAATCTCCTCATCTGTTTCGCACAGCACAAAAAAAGAAATAGAGGCATTGGGCTTGAAGTGTGGCCCGCCATTGATACCCATAAATTGCTGGCCTTCCAGTTCAAAATTTACTACCGTGGGTGTATCTGCTGTAATCTTTCCGTTGCCAAAAACGGAAAAATAAAAACCGGCTGCTTCACGGGCATTGCCGTTGTACCAAATACAGGGATGAAGGTTGTGTTTCATGCGTGCAGTTTTATGGGTTTTTATGTAATGCTCCTTGCAATGTTTCAGCAACTAAAGAATACACTGGCCATAATGGAAATTGGCGTAGCGGCATTTACCGCTGACCAGAAACCTACACTAAATTTAACGTAAAATGAAATGTACTGACGGTAGGAATGGTACTATTGTGAATAAACGGATACAGGCACACGAAAAAGCTACTACGGCAGGTAGTAGCTTTTCTTATAAAAAATGAGAATAAGAAAGAATCGGAGTTAGTTAGCCCTCAACACAACCCGCACTTCCATGTGCAATGGTTTGCTGGTAGTACGCCGGTTGTTGCCACTCACGGCGTAAGAAAGGGTGGTGCCTTTTAAATAAGGGAGCAACTCGGGAGTACTGCTGGGCGTAAAACTGTACGTATTGGTTGCCTGTTCGGGGATGGTTACGTTAAAAAGTTCTACCCGGTTGCTATTGCTGTTAGAACTTAGGTTAACCCTCACCGTTTCAAAGCTGGAAAGATTGTTGGATGCATCTGCATTAAGAACGTTCACCGTAACCTGTTTTATTTTTATGGTGCTTACTGCATTTACGCCAAACAAACCGGCGGTATTGGCACGAATGATACTATCTATATTGATCTCCTGTGTAAAACTTCCCAACGATTGCTCTACAGGCGACACAATCAACACAGCGGGAACGGTAACCGTGGTAGGAGGAATGGTAATATCAGTACCCTTAAAAATGGTGGACACTATTTTTTTGCAGGCAGATAGACCTGCTACGGCTAATACGATTGCGGCAACAGGAATCAATAATTTCTTCATGGTTAAAAGTTTTTATCTAATGAATGAGGTAAATTTTTAAAGCGCTGTTTTAAAATCAAGAAAAGTGCCACAAAGAAATATTACAGAGAGTTTGTATGCGTGAAAGTGGAGGCAGTAGAATGATGGCCGAGGGTTATGCATGCGTTTTAAAAGT
>JAYUTQ010000261.1:0-3671 GCA_043755055.1 Chitinophagaceae bacterium
CTGCCGCCTTGGTTCGTGTCCTCACGAACCAAAATCCGCTCCGATATAAATTTATTCACAACTTTCAAAATTCCGGTTCGTGGGGACACGAACCAGTGCGGAGACACGAACCAGTGCGGAGACACGAACCAGTGCGGAGGTAACTTTTTAAGGATGTATTTTAACTAAACACCCTTTCTTCCTCCGCCTTGGTTCGTGTCCCCACGAACCAAAATCTGCTCCTATATTAATTCCCCATTTCAACATCAAAAATTCCGGTTCGTGAAGACACGAACCAGTGCAGAGTCCAAAAAAATCTCTACTTCCCCTTCCTCAAATAACTACCACTCAAAGCTGCAAAACCAGCCACCAACGCACCTACAAAAGCGGTTACAACAATCAACAAAAAAGCATTGCCCTGCATGGGAAGTATGGCGGCAATTTTAGCGGCAAATACACCACCATTTTTTTCGCTGATGAAATAACTAAGGCCACCCCAAAGCAGGAACAGGCCTATAAAACCACCGAGCCAGGCCAGTAATGGCCGTTGTGGAATCAATGCGGCTACAATAAACGCAGCGATGGCTATGCTCCACCAATCGAGGTAGCCGCCAAGGCCAAAGGCCAGTAAACCTGTGAGTATTGTGGAAGCTATAAATTTCATGGGGTTGTGTTTATGGTTTAGATGTTTATTGTTTAATTCCGGTTCGTGGCGACACGAACCAATGCGGAGGGTGGCGAGTTTGATTCCGGTTCGTGGAGACACGAACCAGTGCGGAGGTGTCCCCACTAACCAAAATCCGCTCCGATGTAACTTTAATCGCAACTTCCAAAATTCCGGTTTGTGGGGACACGAACCAGTGCAGAGTTTGTGGGGACACGAACCAGTGCGGAGGGTTTTTTGACTTTTGACTTTTTTTCACCCTTTCGAAAAGCTCATTTTCCATTTCACTTTTGGGTCTTTTTCTTCGGCTGTGGTCATAATCCAAAGTGGGTAGTATTTGCCTTCGGCCCAGGTGTCTATAAAATTGTCGTAGAATTTACTGCCGGGGTTTCCGTTTTGACCGCCGGGGTACACGCCGTAGGCTTCGGTGGTATCGGTAAGGCTCACAATCATCCGCCAGCTTGGGCCGTGGTCTTTGTTGGTGGCGTTTATAATATTCGTTCCTCCGCCAATTGGCAGGTTCATACGGTTAAAGGGTGTCAGTTTCATCAGGTGTGCCACTTCTGTGGCTTTGGCTTTGGCCCATTGCAATGGTATTCCGGCTGCCTGCATGGAGTCCAGATCCAGTGTAGCCTGCTTCATGGATTCCAGCACAAGGTCTTTCAGGGTTTCTTTTTGCGGCGTATTTCTATTATCAATAAATGCAAAATCGGTATCCTTTAAAATGGCTTCTGTAAGCGTAAACCTTTCAGGATATGGCGTGGGCAAGTCCGACCTTTCTCTAACATCATCGTTCCAAACAAGCCCTTCCAGGTGGTACATAAACCTGCCAAAAACGGTTGGGCCGGTTTCTGTCATGTCGCTGCGGTAGTTCCATTTCCGCAGCATATCGGCGTACTTTTTTTCGTTTGTTTTTAAGGCACTGTCGTTAAGATTGCGAAGCAATAATGGCAGTGCTGTAGAAGCCAGTGTATTGTAATTATCGGTTTGCATCCGCTGCATATCCGTTGGTATAATGCTATCCATGGCGGTTAACACTTTATTAATTACAATGCCACGGTACAAATCGTAATTGCCACCGAGGTAATAAGGATACGTTGCCACATCTACCGGCAACTGATTGGCACTGCTTACAAAACCACGTACCGGGTTTATCATGTGCGGATTTTCCTGCATGGGGATAATGCCCTGCCACATGTAACTGCTGTCTTCGCCGGGCATTACAAAGTCGCCCTGCCGCCGCCACTTGGCCGGAAAAGCACCCTGACACCACATGGCTATATCGCCGCTTTTAGATGCAAATACCACATTTTGCCCCGGACATTCCAGCCATTTTATAGCATCCAGATAATCGTTATAGTTTTTGGCCCTTGCCAGTTTTATAAAAGTCATTTCCTCGTTGCTTGCATCATGTGCCTTCCATCTTACGGCGTAGGCTTTGCCGTCGTTCAATTTGTCGCCATATCTTTTTTCGAACATTACCGGCCCAAAAACCGTCATCGGGATGGAATCTATAAAGTCGGGTTCATCCCTAACCTTAATGGTATCTATCCGCCATTCGGTGGTTTTCCAGGCACTGTCGAACCAATATTCTTTTTGGGTTTCATCCTTAAATTTTATGGCGTAATAATCTCTTACATCCCTCATGCCATTGGTTTCGCTCCACGCAATGCTGTCGTTAAACCCTATGGGTATGGCCGGTGCCCCAGGAAAAGATGCGCCATAAGTATTCCATTGCGGTGTGTGCAATTGCATTTCGAACCAGATAGAAGGCAGGTTTAAACCAAGGTGCGGATCGCCGCAGAGTATGGGTTTACCGCTTGCTGTTTTGCTACCGGCTACCGCCCAGTTATTGCTGCCATTGGCGGGGTTTGGTTTTGTAGGGTTTAGCGGCAATGAATCTTTGTAATTGAAATAGGCGGAATCTGCACCAACCGGAATTGCCAGGGCCACACCCGGTTTTTCAAAAATGGTTCCTTTGGGAATAATCGGGTCCAGCGAATCCTGACCATAGGGATAAACTTTTTCTATTTGCTCTTTGCTTAAAAAAGTTTTGGTATTGCTAAGTTCAAAATCTTCCTCAAAACCTGCCAGGTCGTAAGCCATGTATTTTGCAAAAAGAATGGTTTTGAGGTTGGTCCATTTTTCGGGGGCATAATCCAGCAGCTTATATTCCACGGGATAATCTTCGGGTTTCAGGTTTTCAATATAATAATTGGCGCCGTTTGTGTAGGCATCCATTATTGTTTTGGTTTCAGGATTGGCCTCGGCCGCAACCAAACTTTTTTCGGCAGCCCAGCCCATGCCCAATCTTCTAAACATGCGATCTCTCTTATCCAAAACGCTGTAAGTGCCTTTTTTACCACCAATCAGTTCGCTTAATCTGCCAGCAGCAGCATGGGTTTGAAATTCCATTTGCCAAAGGCGAAACCTGGCGTGGAGATAGCCTTGTACAAAATAAACATCATGTTCGTTTTGGGCAAATACATGCGGCACAAGGCGTTCATCCAGGTACACATCTACCTTATCCTGCAGCAAAGGCGATTTGAGATCCATGGAAAAATCTTCGTCTTTGGCCTCGGCATTTTGCCAAAAACCTTGCTGCGGACTTAAAAAACTGCCCAAACGTGGGGTTTTATTGCCGCTGAGGTTCCACCTGTGGTTGAGGGCAAAAACTAAACCCACAGTGGCTGCGGTAGAGATTAGGAAGGGAACGATACGCATAAGTGACAAGTAATGTAAAAGTGAATATAGTAAGATTACCACCTTTGCAAAGACATATGATTGGTTTTTTTCTTTAGAAAAACTACACAAAATATAACTGGCAGCTATTGTAGATTATCTTGCGACAGCTAAAAATTTTTGAGGCACAGGCAATGAAGACACTACCACTAATAACAGATCCTATCTACCAACCACCCGCATTACTAAACTGGTACGAGCAGCTTTGGCTGCCAGTTATAAACGATAAACGGGATCTGCCTTTTATTCATTTGCTTACGCAAATACACTTAACCATTGTTCCGCT
>JAYUTQ010000262.1:0-3670 GCA_043755055.1 Chitinophagaceae bacterium
ATCATCCAGAACTCGGCAAGGTGGCGGGTAGTGTTACTATTCTCGGCACGGAAGGTGGGGCCAAAAGTGTAGATGTCGCTAAAGGCCATGGCCCCCAATTCGCCTTCCAATTGTCCGCTTACGGTAAGGTTGGTGCTTTTGCCAAAAAAATCCTGGCTAAAATCAATGTTGCCATCTTCATTTCTAGGCGCTGTACCGTCGATTGGCAACGTGGTTACCCGAAACATTTCGCCGGCACCCTCGGCATCGGATGCAGTAATGATAGGTGTGTGCAGGTATACAAAACCTTTGTCGTTAAAGAATTTATGCACAGCAAAAGCCAGTGAATGCCTTACCCTAAACACGGAACTAAAAGTACTGGTGCGAAAACGCAGATGGGCATTTTGGCGTAAAAAATCAAGGCTGTGCTTCTTGGGCTGCAAAGGGTATTCGTTAGGGTCGCTGTCGCCCAGTATTTCAATGGCAGATGCGGTGAGTTCTACTGATTGCCCGGCACCAAGGCTGGCCACAAGTGCACCGGTTACTTTAATACAAGCCCCGGTAGTAATGCGTTTTAGCAAGGCTTCGTTGTACTTTTCAAAGTCTACCACCACCTGAATATTATTAATGGTGCTGCCATCATTTAACGCTATGAAACGATTGCTGCGAAAGGTGCGGACCCATCCCATTACAATTACTTCCTGTAGTTGCGGCCCGGTGGCCAGCAGTTCTTTAATTCTTGTTCGGCTGTTGAAAGACATGATGATAGTTCTGATAAGGGGGGCAAATATAATGGAATAGAATTTTTTAGAGTGATGTCAGCACAATTGCTACATCTTCCGATTGCTATAAGCCCACCAAATCAATATAGGCTGCAATACCAGCAACCTCACCCACATAGTCCATACCGGAAAACAAAAGCTGGGCTGAGGAAAGCAGCCGCCTTGCTGTATCATGTAAATATGCGAAGGAATAAAAGCAATGAGCAAAGCAATAATGCCATAGGCCGCCCACTTACGGGTGGCAGAGAAAATGAGGCCTGCGGCCAAAACTATTTCGGCAATACCGGAAAGTATATTTACCAGTTTGGGCCACATGAAATAGGGCGGTATAAGTGGAAAGTAAGCTTCGGGATTACGGAAATGATTGATGCCTGCGGCAAAATAAAATACAATCATTATGATGAGGCTGATGCGTTTTTTAGTCATGATTGATTTTACCGGGGGCTTTAAAAATGGTGAATGAAAAGAAAGAGAGCAACGATTTGAAGCTACCCTGACAGGGCTTGTATTTTTGCCCTGTCAGGGTTTTGCGAAGGTTGCTATTGCAAGGCAAAGCAAATTGAAAATGCTATGTAATGTTATGCTGATGAACGAATTCCCGAAAAAATCGGAATTTACAACGTTCGCCAATGTCGCCAAATAGTAGCAATACTGCTGGTCTCTCAAAATACCTTCAACACAATAAAATACATCAACAGCTTATCTCTCCTATTGTTTTATTTTCGGGCTGTACATTTTAAATTTTCAGCATTGGCAAATCTTAACATCCATAGCAAGCTGCCTAACGTAGGCACCACCATTTTTACTGTAATGAGTTCGCTGGCGGCCGAGCATAAAGCCATTAACCTGGGGCAGGGTTTTCCTGATTTTAATATGAGCGAAGCGCTTACCGGCCTTGTGGCTAAAGCCATGCAGGACGGGCATAACCAATACGTACACATGGCTGGCTATGGGCCTTTGAGAGAAGCAATTGCTGCGAAAGTGGAGCGGCTTTATGGCACCAAAATCAGTGCGGCAGATGAGGTGACGATTACACCCGGCGGCACTTATGCCATCTACTCATCCATTACTGCGGTAATTAATCCCGGGGACGAAGTGATTTTGTTTGAACCGGCTTACGACAGCTACAGGCCCAATATAGAAATCAACGGCGGCGTGCCGGTGATTATTAAATTACAACACCCCACTTACAGCATCGATTGGAACGAAGTGCGGAGCAAAATAACTACACGTACAAGGATGATTATGCTCAACAGTCCGCACAACCCAACGGGCAGTGTGCTGGGCGAAAACGACATTGAGCAATTACGTTCCATTGTAGAGAATAGCAACATTTTAATACTAAGCGACGAAGTGTATGAACACCTGATTTTTGACGGCAGGCAACACCTGAGCTTGTTAAAATATCCCGATTTAATGGAGCGGAGTTTTGTTTGTTTTTCGTTTGGAAAAGCATACCACTGCACCGGCTGGAAGCTCGGCTACTGCATAGCGCCGGCCGGGCTTACCAAAGAGTTTAGAAAAGTTCACCAGTTCAACTGCTTTAGCTGCCATACACCATCGCAGGTGGCACTGGCATCGTTTCTTTATAAAGAAGAAAGCTATCTTTCAGTGGGGCCATTTTTGCAGAAGAAGAAAGATTATTTTCAGGAGCTGATGAGTAGTACACAACTAAAACCATTGCCAAGTTATGGAAGCTATTTTCAGCTATATAGTTATGATGGGCTGAGTGAAGAAAAGGAAAGTGATTTTGCCAAAAGGCTGGTGAAAGATTATGGTGTAGCAACAATACCCACATCGGCATTTTACAGCGATGGCACCGATAACAAAGTGATACGATTTTGCTTTGCCAAAAAGGAAGAAACTTTGGAGATGGCGGTGGAAAGGTTGAAAGAATTGAAGTAATCGTTTGTTGGTGAATATTCAAACAGGACTTTACCTTCAAACATTAATTTTACTTTAAAAAACACAACTATGGCTAACCTAAATGAAACACTCCATTTCCATATTGACCAGCTAAATAAAAGCCAACAGGAAAGTTTACTTGAATTCTTAAAAACGATTATTCCATCACAAGGCAGAATATCGGTTGCACAATACAATGAGGAATTAAATGTAGCCGAATCTAAAATAGAGAATGGCTATTTCAATACTCAAGAAGCACATGAAGCTGAAATAAAAAACTGGTAAACTGCCAAACAAATCCACTCATGTCCACCCCCTTTATCTCCATCTGCATACCCACTTACAAAAGGGCCGACCTATTTGCAAAACTGCTGGAATCTATTGCCATGCAGACTTTCAATGACTTTGAAATTATTATTACCGATAACAGCCCCGACGATGCTGTAGAACTGGTGGCAGAGAAATTCAAATCCATACTACCACTGCAATATGTAAGAAATACTCCAGCTATTACAGCTGCACAAAACTGTAACAAGGCCATTGCACTAGCCTCGGCACCATGGATAAAACTGATGCATGATGACGACTGGTTTGCATCTGCCAATGCCCTGCAATTATTTGCCGATGCTGCTACAAACAGCGGCAAGGATTTTATTTTTTGTGCCAGCAACCATGTTACTCTGGATACCAATAAATCGGAACCTGAAAAGCTGGAGGGCAAAAGGCTTGAGATGTTTACCGATTCGCATTATGCCCTTTTTTACCTGAACCTGGTTGGGCACCCAAGTGTGGTGATGCATAAAAAAGACAACAGAATTACCTACGATGAACAATTCAACTGGGTGCAGGATATTGATTTTTATTTACTATACCATGCGGCCCACGGGGCATTTGAATACATACCTGAAACGATTGTAAATATTGGCAAAGGCTCCACGCAGGAATCGAACAAATACTATAAAAATCCTTTAGTGGAATTGCCGGAATATTTCCGCCTGCTGGAG
>JAYUTQ010000263.1:0-1663 GCA_043755055.1 Chitinophagaceae bacterium
AATCGGATTGAATGTGCTGAAGTTGCTGCAAGCTAGGTACATTAAAAAAACGTTTTTGGTTCTCACTTGTATGGATGGACTAAAGTCCATCCATACAAAATGCCACGAGCCTACGGCTCTACATAAAGTTCCGGAGGAACGACACATTTTGTAACAACGGACTTTAGTCCGTTGAAGTAAAAATAAGGAACTACAAAAGCACAATTGGCCATGATTCATTATCCCAACTTAATTTTTCTATACGAAGTTTAGACTTGCCATTATCGGCTGCATCGTAGCCATGAAAAATCAGGTAATCTATACCATCAAAACTTACAACTGCATTATGGCCTACACCGTACCATTTTTCATTACCGGCAAGCACTAAACTGCCACCACCGTAAGCCATGGAAACATTGTCTTTATCCAAATATGGGCCTTGTACTTTTTTGCTTCTTCCTGCAATCATTTTGTAAGTGCTTTTTACACCTTTGCAGCAATAATCTACAGAAGCAAAAAGATAATAATAACCATTCTTAAAAAAGATAAAAGGGGCTTCAATAGCATTTCCACCGGCATCTTTTGGGTTGTCATCCACCGCAGGTAGATTATTTTTTAAAGGTTGTTTTTTTCTGCTGGCGATGGTGGGAATAGTGGCAGCACCCTCTGCTATGCTGAGTCTGTTTTTAGTAAGTTGCACCAATTTCAATCCATCCCAAAACGAACCAAAACTCATCCATGGCTTGCCTTTTTTATCGGTAATAATATTGGGGTCAATGGCATTCCAATCGGTTGTACCAGAATAGGATTGTAAAACCCTGCCATGGTCTGTCCACAAGTAATTTACATCATTTACATCCAATGTTTTATTGGTGGCTAAGCCAATGGCTGATGTGTTTTTGCCGAAGGCTGAAACGGAATAATACAGGTAAAAAAGCCCCTTATGAAAGCAGATATCCGGCGCCCAAATATGACCACGAAAACCCGGAATTGTGTCTACCGCCCATTGGGGTGCTTTATCAAAAACCGGCTTTTCTTTTCTCCATTCTTTTAAATCGAAAGAAGAAAAAACGGAAATACCCATTCCGGTGCAAAAAAGGTAAAACCTACTCCCCTCTTTAATCATTACAGGGTCGTGGGCGGGTGTTTGTAAAGTAGTGGTAATGGTGCCAATTGGCGGCCCTTGCATACGACGTCCTGCAGTATCCACTACCGGCAGTTGACTCCATGAATAGATTGATAAAATAGAAAAGAATAATGCCAACAATTGTTTCATAATTCCAATTTTATAATCAAAAAAAATCACTACTTCATACTACATTTTTACCCTTAAAACCGTGAATGAATATGGGGCAAGATTGAGGGTAATTTTCTTTCCTTTCAAATGCACCATATATTGCTGTGGGGCCACAGCTACGGGGCTATTGATTGTATTGATGGTATTTAAATCAGCGCTTTTTAAAACGGTGACACTAGCCATTTTAGGTAATTTTTTTATACCCTCCATCAAGGCTTCGTAAGCTTGTTCTTTATCGGCCGTGTTTACCAGTTTTAAAATCACCTCGTTGGTTTCTTTATCTATACATGCTGATGCATACAGGCCGTTTTGCCCGGCAATTGTAACATTGTTAATGAATGCCGGAACTACATGCGAACCTTTGTTTAATGAGTATAGTTTTTGCAC
>JAYUTQ010000264.1:0-3645 GCA_043755055.1 Chitinophagaceae bacterium
CTACATTGCAGATTGATTAGAAGGGCTTCGACGAGCTCAGCCTGACAACCTTCCGATTTTCTTAAACTCAACCACATTGATTTATCATTCATAGTTCCAGATTGTGCTCCATTAAAATGTCTTTCACTTTTACCGGCTTCCCGGTTTGCAAACTTTTATCCATGGCTTGTAATAACGCAACGGTTCCTATGCCTTCTTTCATGTCGGGGTATGCTGTAAAGCCTTGTTCGATGCTGTCAACAAAATACTCGAGGTAGTTCTGGTATTCACCGGCATGGTGGCTTTGGCCTTCGAAACGGAAATAATATTTCAATGTACTGTCGCCCCAATGAACAATTTTTTCCTCGCCGGTTTTATTGGTGATGGCATAACGCAGTTCATGATAATCGGCCTGGCTTGCTCCGAGTGTTCCTCTTAAAATACAGCTCATGCCGCTATCACGTTTTGCGGGTTGGGTAGGGCCGGTGTAGCTACCGCTTACCCTTGCTATTCTTCCATCGGTGGCTTTAAAAATAAAGTGCATGGTGTCTTCATTTTTGAGGCCTGCTGTTTTACCATTGCTGCTAATCATGCCATAGCCCATTACTTCCTCTATTTCGGGCAAATAGTAGCGTATAAAATCAACCGGATGACTGAGCCCGCCATAGAGCCATTTGAATGATTTTTCCAGGGCCCATTTCTTTTCGAGGAACCAACGGTGGTCGGCATTGTAATGACTTTCGATGGTGATAAGTTCGCCGATTTCTCCGGCTTCAAAATCGGCCCGTTGTTTTTTATATGGTTCAAAAAACCTGGAGCTCTGGCCTACAAAAACTTTCTTTCCTGTTTGCTTTTGCAGTTCGAGTAATTCTTTGGCCTTGCTTAAATCGTCGATAAAGGGTTTGGTGCAAACCACATGTTTATTATGCAGCAAAGCTTGTTTTACATGCGCCGCATGAAGATGGTCGGGTGTATAAATGGCGATGATGTCGATGCTTTCATCGTTGAGCATTTCCTTGTAGTCGGTAGTATAATTTCCAAATTGAAACTCTTTGCAGCGTTGCTTACACACGGCTTCGCTCATGTCGCAAATCGTTTTGAGTTGCAACTTTTTGCTTTGCAAGGCAGCACTCATGGTGCTGCGTCCTTCGCCTAATCCGAGTATGCCGATGTTGAGCATGGATTGTCTGGTTATTTTTATTGACATTCAAATGGTCTCATCCCTGATTTGCAGAGGGAGGCCTCATCCCCGGCCCTTCTCCTTGCGGAGAAGGGTGCCTCTGTGTAAGCCGTTACTTTATTTTATTGTTTTAAAAACACCCATGTCTCTCCCTTCTTCCTTCCTGCAATTCCTTCCTGGTATTTACCCATTATTTTATTCCAGTCATCTACCCTTGGATTGTCCTCAGTTGTTTTTGGATTTAGTTGATCAAGGCTTTCTCCCTTGGGTATACTGATGACCAGCACCAGTTGCCTACCATTTTTAAACAATAACAACTGTTGAAAATTTGCGTTGCAAAAACCTTTCGATACTTCGGGCCATTTCTCAAACTGGGTGGCGTGGTATGCTAAATATTCGTTTTGCAGTTTGGTATCGGCCACAAGATTTGCGGTGAGTATAATATGCTGCCAATCCCTTTCAGTAGTGGCGTCGCTGCAATGTTTTCGTTTGCTGTATTGGTAAAACATATCGTGGTAAACTTTCACTTCGGCTTCGGGAAAATTATTTTGCAGCCGGCCTTGCATCACACCTATATCCACCACCTTATCAAAAATTACATAATGGTTTTGCCATTGGTAAATGGCTGTGCTGTCTATCTTGTTTTGAAACAATAACCGTTTCAATTTTGGCAGGTCCAGTTGCTTTCCTTCTTTCACTACCAGTTCTATTACATCGTTATGTTCTTCATTAATAGGCTGTGTATTTAATCGGGTTGATTTCTCTTTCAGCAGGTAACTGTAAAAGTCTTCAAGGCCTGCTTTTTGCTTAATTACTGCACCCACCTGCGGGCCATTGTCTGTCCATGTATTGCCGGGGCCATTGGCATTCTGCAAATATTTTTGAGAAGGCGTCCAGTTGTTTTTTACGGTAAAATAAGAAGAGCCCTCATCGCAATACAAATAAAACCAATGCGACGGCAAGTGGGCGTAAGGGGCTTTGTAAATACTATCAATACAGTTCCCTTCTATAGCAGAATTGGGCTGTGCACTTAAAGTATAAATACCTGCACAATCATAATTGTGTTTGCCAAAATGGTGGATTTTATTCCCAACAATTCTATTGTTCATCATGGCATTGGGTGTGGCACTCCAGCCCCAGCCCATGCTGATGCCACTGTAAGAAACATTTTCAATTTCGTTGTGCTCAATGGTAGTGTTACGGCTATAGCCAACCCCAATGCCTACACAACTCCAGTCTTCGTTGGTAGCATTGCTGATAAGATTATTGCTGATCGTTAAAGAGTCGCAAACTTCCCGTTCATCTTTCGGATTATAGGGCAAATGGATTTCGGTGGCCGGGTCGGAATACACACCGGCAAGTATAGCTGTGCCGCCAATATCTTTAAACAGGTTTCCCCTTACCACATTATTATGAACGCCTTTGTGATAATCCACTCCGGTAGAAGCAAGGTGCTCGAAGCGGCAGTTGTTGAAATGAATCTTGTTGGCAAAATTTATTTCAACTGCGGCAGCCGGGCGGCCCACCCATGCCTGATTTTCAAGCGTTGCTTTTGCTGGTGTTCCATATGGTCTTAATTTATATGCATCGGTCATATACATGCCAGCCTGATGTGGCACATGGCCCTGCTGCGATGGTCGCAGCCAGCCCGTATGTTGGAATGAAATTCCTGAAAAAACAATGTTGCTCACCGGGTAATCTGACGTGCCTTCCATTTTTACCAATGTTTCCAGGTAAGGCGCTGTAACCGTTGCTGTCAGCAGGTTTTCACCGGCCTTTGGCCAATAATACAGCTTGTGATTTAGCCTGTCTAAAAACCATTCGCAGGGCTCATCTAAAAAACGGATGGCATTGGTTAGGTAAAAAGCAGAGTTGCCTGTTTCTTTACTAATCCATGGGGCGGGCCAGGGGTGCTCACTTTGTATTTTGCTTTCGGGCTGATGAAAAAACAGTTTGGTACTATCGCCATGCTGTTCCATTTTTTTTACCCGCAGATTAGCAATAGCCCACCATTGATGGATAAACATTTCAACTCCGTTCTCATTTTGAAGGCCCTGGATTTTGGAAGAAGGTATCCAGCAGGTCTGCTCCTTTTTGTTCCAGCTTATTATGCGGTTCATCCCTTCGCCATGGGTATCTTTTGCCCTGGTGGCCTTTTTATCATTCACCCATAGCTGACGGAAATTAAATTCGTTTCCATCCACCATCGGTACATTGGCTACCCATACTTTACCCATGGCTGCATTTGGCAAACCTGTACTATTCTCCTTTAATTTTTGCCACCCTGTTATTTGTAGTCCACCGCTAAAAATCACCTCCTCATTGGCTGCAGGTTCTATGATGGTGAGGCTTTGACGAGTCCCCGAATCTTCGGGCCTTATAAATAGTGGTTCGTAAAAAGTATAAGTGCCGCCATTGATAATAATATGGATGTCGCTTATAATAGCCGGATTATTGAGCCGTCGCATCTCCCTTACTTTCCTCAA
>JAYUTQ010000265.1:0-1655 GCA_043755055.1 Chitinophagaceae bacterium
TTTGGTTTCCAGCACTTGCTGGTAGTCGTTTATTACAAAGCCACGGGCTTCTTCAAAACTGCGTTGGCCGGGTTCGTTTATAGTATTTACAATGTAGCAAAATGTTTGGCTACTGTCTTGCCCGTTGGTAATAGTGGGGGTAAACATTTTGGCCTTAAAATCTATGCTGCCTTCTACCGGCACCTGATTTTGCTCAAAACGATTGCTGTCGGCCAATAATTTATTTTCAAATTGTGTGGCTATGGTACGCCAGTTGCGGATGTTGGTTTCCATCTGCAGCCTGGCCGAATCTGTGGTGGCTTTATCGGTTCCGGTTACGATGATGGCATTTACACTTGGGCCCCATTTATACTTTGCCTTGTTGGCATTGTAATGTTTCAAAAGGCCTGCATTGTCTTCGGCAGCTTTGTTCCATACCATTTTTTCTGTTACTTCAAAATTCAGGTTGGCATCTTTAAATTCCTGCAACTGACTTTTAAAATCTGGGTTGTAATCCTCCAGATGATTTTTATAATACTCTGCAGCGGTTACGTTTATGTACTTTTCGTATAGCTCTTCGTAACCCTTGCCGCTAAGGTCGCTTATGCTTCCACGAACAGCCTTTACAAACATATTCCAGTTGGCAGCCGTAATGTTTTGTTTTGCATAACTGAAAAGTACGGTTTTGGCATTTACATCTTTAATAGCCGTAACAGGCCGGCCGGCAAAAGAACTGTCTGTAAAAGCCCACAGCGATTTTTGGTTCAATGTTTTGGATGGCTTATACCCGATTTTGGTACGCAGGCTTTTTGCCAGCACCGTTTTAGCTTCTTCGGTACGGTTATCGGATGCCACACGTTGTTTCATGTTAGCAAAAGCCACAGGGTCGTTTCTATCTGCATTATTGGGTAACTGCTCTATCAGCTTCAGTATATGAATGCCAAAAGCGGTTTCGAATAGCTTACTGATTTCGCCTTTTTTAGCCAAAGAAAATGCAGCATCTTCAAAAACAGGGGTGTAACTACCCACACCAAATTCGGGCATCACACCGCCACTTTGGTAGCTTGTTTTATCGTTGCTGTAAGTTTTGGCCAGTTCGGTAAAATCGCCACCGTTTTTCAATTGTTCATACACTTGCTCTGCCGTAGTAAGCAAGGTTTTCTTTTCTTCTGCCGTGGCACCCGGCTGATAGGCAAATAACATTTGCGCCGCTCTTATTTTACCGGCAGCCTTACGGTCGGCTGTTAATTTAAATATATGGAATGCTCTTGATGTTCTAATGGGTTGGGTAAACTGGCCTACGCTTAATTTATAAACTTCGTTCTCTACCTTGTAAGGCAAAGAAAAAACGGTCACCCAACCGAGGTCGCCATGGCTGCCATCCCTAAATTCCTTGTCGTTACAAAACTCGTCGAAAACTTTGTCGAAGCTGGTATTGGCTTCCAGTTTACGCATGGCCTTTGCTGCATTTTCTTCTGCTTCCTGTACTTCTTTTGGGTTTTTAGGGTCAAAGGCAATGAGGATATCCATTAGCCGCAGATCTTTTTGGCTACGTTCAAGTGCCTCGTTTACCAGTTCGGTTACATTGGCTGCTTCAGAAAAATAGTTGTCTTCTATTTGCCTTCTAAAATCGGCCAGTTCGCTTTTTTGGTTGTATTGTGTATCCAGCCGCTTAT
>JAYUTQ010000266.1:0-3638 GCA_043755055.1 Chitinophagaceae bacterium
CTTGTCTATGAAACTTACATAGTTTGTTGCAAACTCTTTTACCAAAAAAAAGTATTGTTGAGAAATAATTTTATTTGTGTCTACGAAGTTATTTGTCATATTTAGACTGTTTCAAAAATGAATATAAATCTCATTTTTGACTTTTATGCGGAGGTACACCGTTTTGTCAGATTACCATAGTCTGTTTCCTAAAAGCAACCAATAATTTGAAACGATGCCATGTAAATCTACAGCCAGGCTAATAGCCCCAGCTGTAATGGATACCCCACAACATGCACATAGAACCATAATGCTTTAAAGACTTACTTGCTTAATACATAACAAAAGCTGGATGTCGAGTAGCAATGAAAGACGGGACCACGGCCTCATTGGAATACCAATGCTTTGCTCCCATATAAAAAATCCACACCCCAATTAAGTTTTCAACACCCGCCTGCATAGTAGCCGTTTTTACGTTAGGTTTGTCGTCCTACTAAACTTTCTAAGAAGTGCGTTTAAAAAGTCTTGAGATCAAAGGGTTTAAAAGCTTTGCCGATAAAACCGTCATCAATTTTGATGAGGGGATTACCGGTATTATTGGCCCTAATGGCTGTGGCAAAAGCAATATTATCGACAGCATCCGCTGGGTAATTGGTGAGCAAAAAATAAGCAATTTGCGAAGCGAAAACCTGGATAGCCTGGTATTTAACGGTAGCAAAAACCGCAGTGCAAGTGGTATGGCCGAGGTAAGTCTTACGTTTGAAAACACCCGAAACCTGTTACCAACAGAATTTACCACCGTAACCATTACCCGTCGTTTTTACAAAAACGGCGATAGCGAATACCGCCTGAACGATGTGCAATGCCGCATGAAGGACATCCACAACCTGTTTATGGATACCGGCATCAGCACCGACAGCTACGCTATTATTGAGCTGGGCATGGTGGACGATATTATCAAAGACAAGGAAAATAGCCGCCGCCGGATGCTGGAACAGGCTGCGGGAATTACCATTTACAAAACGAGAAAGAAAGAGGCCAAACTAAAACTGGATGCTACAGAACAAGATCTGGCCCGAATCGAAGATTTGCTTTTTGAAATCAACAACCAGCTAAAAGCCCTTGAAAACCAAGCAAAAAAGGCAGAAAAGTACCACGAAATAAAAAAGGAATACCGGGTCGTTTCTATAGAACTGGCCAAAGCGGCACTTGAAGGTTTTAATATACAATACCGTGACCTGAACGAACAGCAGCATACCGAAACCGACCGCCGTGTGGAACTGGAAGCCATGATAGCGACGGACGAATCTGCCATGGAACAGGAAAAAGTGGGGTTTATTGAAAAGGAAAAAGCATTGCAAACCATGCAACATGCTTTTAACGAACTCACCCAAAACCTCCGAACCAAAGAAGGAGAAAAGAACCTGGCCAAACAACGCCTGCAATACCTTACCGAAAAGGAAGGCAGCCTGAAAGCATTTTTACAAAAAAGCGAAGGCCACCTTACCGCAATAGCCGAAAACGTTACGCATACCACAGAACAGATTTCCGCCGAAAAAATAAAGCTGACCGAACTGCAACAGCAGTTGGAAGACGTAAAAAAAGCATTAGACGAAAAGCGGAATGTGTATGATGAAAAACGCCGGGAACTGGACGCAAGCCGTGGCGAATTACAAGGCATACAGCGTAGCCAGTTTGATGCTGAAAAGCAGGTGGCCGTAGCCGATACCAGCATCATGAACCTGAACCGAAGCATTATACAATTGCAGGAAGAACAGGAACAACGCCGGGACGATTTGCAACGCCTGCAACGTGAAAAAGAAGACCGTGAAAGAGAACTGGATGACAAAAAGCAATTTTTAACCGAACTGCAAACCAAGCACCAGCAAACCAAAGAACAGATACTGGCCGGGCAGGGCGAAATGGAAACCCTTCGCAGCAAACTGGTAGACGAAAACCGCAAACTGGATAGCCGCCGCAACGAATACGACCTGTTGAAAAGCCTGATTGACAGTATGGAAGGCTATCCGGAAAGTGTAAAATTTCTGCACAAAAACCCCAACTGGAACCACGAAGCACCGATACTCAGCGATATTATTTATGTAAAAGAACAATACCGCACAGCCGTAGAAAATGTGCTGGAGCCATACCTGAGTTACTATGTAGCCAGCGATTTGGCCGAAGGCCTGGCAGCTGTTAATCTGCTAGAAGCCAATCAGAAAGGCAAGGCCAATTTCTTTTTACTGGATAAAATAAATGCTTTTGTAGAAGCCGATAACCGCAAAGCGGAAGCAAACCATGGCCTGTTTTTGCCCGGTGCAAAACCCGCCATGGAAGTGATAGAAGTGGAGCCACGCTACCGCAACCTTGCCATGCATTTATTGGGCAATGTGTTTATAGCCGAAGACGAAACCGTGCTGGAAAACAGCGGCGACCATGTGATACTGGAAAAAACAGGCAAGTACGTAAAAGGAAAATATTCCCTTACCGGCGGCAGCATTGGTTTGTTTGAAGGCAAGAAAATCGGCCGTGCCAAAAACCTTGAAAAGCTGCTGAAAGAAATCCATGCCCAGGATATCATTGTGGATGAACTGAAGCAGAACATCAGCCGTAAACATGCGGAGGTTTTGAGCTTTAATGAGCAACTAAAAGAAAATGTAATCCGCCAAACGGAGCAGGAAATATTGCAGCTGACCAACGGCGTTTTTGCCGCACAAAACAAAATGGAAAACCTGCTGGCTTCGCAAAATACAGCAGCAGGCAGGCTGGCCGGTTTTGAAGATCAGCTTTTGGAACAGCAGGATAGTATTTCCAATGTAAGAGAGGCTTTGCAAAACCTGATAGAACAATTACAGGATGCACAGGCGGCCATACAAACCAAGGAAGATTACTACAAACTGGCCGAGGCCGAATACCAGCAGGCAAGCGGACAGTATAATGAAAATAACCTGAACGCTACCCGTCAGCAAAGTAAAATAACGGCTTTGCAGCAGGAACTGAATTTTAAAACCCAACAGGCAAACGACCTGCAAAAGCAGATTACCGACAGCAATACCCAACTGGCACAGGCAAGCGAACAGATGGTGGAAAATGCTGCACAACTGGAAGCCGCCGAAGCTTTGCTGGTAACATTACTGCACCAAAAAGAAGCCGACGAAAAGGTGCTGAACGAAACCGATGCCGCATATTACAATCAGCGGAATGAAATTGCAGCTAAAGAAAGCGAACTGCGGCACAAGCAAAAGAGCAAGGAAATGGTAGACCATTTGCTCAACGAAATAAAGGACAAACTAAACGATTTAAAACTGCAACTGGCCGGTACTAAAGAAAGGCTTGATGTGGAGTTCAGGATTAATATAGACGACATTATAGACGAAGCCCGGGAAAGCGATACGCCGGTAGAAGAGCTGCAGGCAAGTGTGGACAGGATGAAAAAACGCCTTGAAAACCTGGGCGAAGTAAACCCCACCTCCATAGAAGCTTATACCGAAATGAAAAAAAGGTATGAGTTTATTTTGGAGCAAAAGAACGATTTGGTTACGGCCAAAGAAAGCCTGATGCAAACCATACAGGAAGTGGAAGCCACGGCCAACCAGCAATTTCTGGATACATTCAATAAGGTTCGGGATAATTTTCAGCAAGTGTTTAAGGCGTTGTTT
>JAYUTQ010000267.1:0-3634 GCA_043755055.1 Chitinophagaceae bacterium
TTGTTAAATGCTTGTTATTCAACCCCTTTGGGGTTGTGAACTTTCTTCGCATTATTCCCCGGGTTTTATGGAACATCCCGGTTATTCGGGACCCGGGGCCACTGTTGTTAAACCCTTTTCAGGGTTACAAGATTGGACTATTTAAAATGTCCATTTGGTATAACATGTTACAAAAAAGCCCTCCAAACTTTCGCATGGAGGGCTTTTTATTAATTTCAGTTGTGAATAGGAATTACGCCATCATCTTCATCTTCATCGTCTTCCCAATCGAAATCTTCATCATCTTCATCATCGTAGGCAATGCTTTCGTACAAGTCGGCCTGTTCTTCTGTAAGCTCATCTACAATTTCGAAAATAGAATCTGATTTCTTTTTCCAAACCAGCGTTTCTTCGCCATCTTCCACTTCCAGAAAAACGGTGTTGTTGGTTTCCATTAGCACATAAACCAAATCCACTCCGTCGTCTTCCTGCTCTTTAATCAGGTAATACTTATCTGTTTCAAGTTGACTGTAAGTTGCCATAATATAAAATTTTAGTACTGCAATTTAGTGGTTTAGTTTATCAGTTTGCAAGTTCGCTAGTTCACAAGTTGGTTTGTATTTTTTTTAATACAACCGGCAAAATTATACAGCCATTAAACCTAATAAACAAATAAACAAGTAAACCAACAAACAGTTGAACTACTTCTTCACTTTTAACTGTATAGAACCACTTTTTGTAATATCGCTGCTAATACGCACTTCAAAACGCTGGCCACCGCTTGTAATTATGGCCAATGCGGTGTTTGGAGGCGTGGTACCAAGGTTATCTGCAAACATTACCAGTTCGTTTTTATCCTTAGTAGCATCTATCATTAGTTTGATACTTACGGCTTTATCGGTAAGCGATTGCTTACTCATTACCTGCTGGCCATTGTAATACAGGGTGATGATATCGCCATCAATATCTCCATTGTCGTACACATCTACCGTAAATTCTGCCGCAGGCAATTCCAGTAATTTTTGCACATCCACCTTACGGTCGCCTATTAATTTAGGTGCCGCTTTTGGAGCTGGCGTGGTGGTAGCGGCCGTTGCCGACTTTGGTTCGGGGCGAAGTATAGCTGTTACAACATTTTTATTACTCAGCAAAAGATTGGCTGCAGCTTGTATTTGTTTAGGCGTAAGGGCCTTTACATATTTCTCATATTCCAGAAAACGCTTTGGATCTGTTCCGGGGTATTTTACTTCCAATATTTCGTTCAGCCAGGTGCCATTTTGCTTCATGCTCTCTTTGTTTTGCTCCAGCCACTGCTGCTTTACTTTATCCAGATTTTCTTTAGACGGGCCGTTCTTTTTAAGTGCTGCTATCTCAGCATTCATGGCGTATAAAAGGGTGTCCACTTTTTCTGGTCCGCAGGGCAATTGTATAAAAAATGAGTAGTTAGGATAAGGCACTTTGTTAAGGCCGCCGCCCATTCCGCCACCATAAATACCTTGTATTTTTTCACGGAGTTCTTCTATAATACGGATGTTGAGAATTTCGCTGATGGCACTTGCTTTTAAATCAAGGTCTTCGCTGTAAGGCACTTCGCCGCTGTGCATGGCCAGTATCAGGCTCTTATCGGCTTGTCCTTTGGCTACGTTTACATCTACTTTTCCTTTTACCGGACGAACCATATTGTCCTTTGCTATAAATTTCTTACCGGTTGCAGGAAGGCTACCAAGGTATTGTTCCACTAAGGGCTTCAGCTTTTTTTCATCCACACTACCTACAATGGCGAAATGCATTCCACTCATATCACCAAACCTTTCCTTGTAAATTTCCATAGCTCTGGCCAGGTTTATTTTATCAAAGTTTTCAGGCTTTGGAATAATTACGGGTGCTAACGGATTGTTCTGATACATTGCTTTGTAAAGCGTATCTATAAACGATGTTTCCGGATTGGCCAAAGCAAAAGCAGTTTGTGCTTTGCTCTTTTGTACAAAACTGTTGAACAAGGTGGTATCCATACGCGGAGCCGTTACCTGTAGGTATAAAAGCTGGAACATAGTTTCCATATCTTTCACACTGCTGCTTCCGGTAAAGCCATCGGTTCCATTGCCAAATGTAGTTCTGGCCGTCGCTACTTTTCCGCTCAAAGCCTTTTGCATATCGGTTGGCGAAAACTTGCCTGCACCCATGGTAGCTACTACAGTTGTAGCATATTCTGCATTGTATTTATCAGCAAGGCTGTAATTGGTTTTACCACCGGCACGGCGGGCTCCCAACAATACCTGATCGTTTTTAAAATCGGTTTTCTTTACCGAAACTGTTACGCCATTGCTCAATACCCATTCGGTAGTTCCCAATACCAGATTTTTAGTTTCTTTTTTTACTTTTCCTGCCTTTGGCAATTTGTCTATCAGTTTGGTATCAATCACTTTTTCTTCGTAAGCCATAATGTCTTTACGTTCCGCTACCGATGTAGCAACAGCTAACAGCGCTTTTGCATCCGGCACCACTTTACCTGCACTTGCCTCAGGCCCCGTAGAAGAAAGAAAAAACTCAGGATGCTTTTGCAGGTCTTTTGCAATGTTGTTGATATCATCAAGGGTGATAACAGGAAGCAATTTTTTGTAATATTCAAACTCCGCAGCAATACCCGGAATGGTTTCCTGAGTTAAAAAATTGCGAATCAGCTCGTCGGTGTATGAAGATGATTCCGTTTTGTCTCTTTCATTATAAGCCCTTTCCATGTTGGCCATCATATTCTTTTTGGCACGGTCCAGTTCAGGTGCTGTAGAGCCAAATCTTTTGGCACGTTCTATCTCTTCCACCAAAGCCGAAAGTCCTTTTTCTGCACCACCTTCTCCCACAATGGCCGAAGCCGAAAACTGATCGTAGCCTCTGGCGTAGCTACCAAAATTTACATAAGCCTGTAAATAAGGAGGATTTGCTTTTTGAGTCAATTCTCTCAAACGCTGGTTAAGCAACGTGGTAAAAATACTTTTTTCAATATCATGCTTGTATCCACCAACGGTTGAAGAAGGCACATCTGGAAAAGCACTGTAAGAAAGATCTACCGAAGTAGTGGTAGCCTCTTTATCAGTAACCACCATGGATTCGTTGCTTTTATATGGCGGTACCGGTATTGAGATTCGCTCCCTTGGGTTTTCAGGATTTTTAAGGCTGCTAAAATGAGCCAGCACCATTTTTTCAGCCACCGCTGGTTCCACATCTCCAACCACCACCACGGCCATTAAATTGGGCCTGTACCAATCTTTATAAAAGCGGCGTATAGCATCCGGATTAAAATTTTTGATAATGCTATCTACGCCTATCGGCAAACGATCAGCGTATTTACTGCCGCCAAAAAGTTTAGGAAAAAGTTTGCGAAACATCCTGTCTTCCGCTCCCTTGCCGGTGCGGCTTTCTTCCAATATAATGGCACGTTCGCCTTCTATATCCTCCGTTAAATAAGAAACCTGATGGGCCCAATCTTCCAGTACCTGAAAACCCTTTTCAAGATTTTCGGGTTTGTCGGTAGGTATGGGTAAAATGTAAACGGTTTCGTCAAAGCTGGTATAGGCGTTCAGGTCGGCGCCAAAGCCAACGCCTATTTTTTGCAGAAAAGAAACGATGTCGTTCTTTTTAAAATTCTTGGTACCGTTAA
>JAYUTQ010000268.1:0-3634 GCA_043755055.1 Chitinophagaceae bacterium
TTGAAACAACAATTTATGCACCCATAAAAAAAGTGTGGGCCTACTGAACTTTACCAGAACACATTATAAATTGGAACAATGCCACTGACGACTGGCATACGCCAAAAGCTGAAAACGACCTAAGGGTTAGCGGCAGTTTCTTATCAAGAATGGAAGCAAAAGATGGCAGTTTTGCATTCGATTTTGTAGGCTTGTACGATGCTGTAACTGTAAACGAGTACATTGCCTATACGATGGAGGACGGAAGAAAAGTAACCGTACGTTTTACAACAAATGAAGGTTCTGTAACAGTAACCGAAAATTTTGAAGCCGAAGGTTTTAATGCTCCTGAAATGCAGCAAGCAGGCTGGCAGGCTATTCTTAACAATTTTAAAAAATATACAGAAGCTAAAGCCTGAATCTTTTTATAGTGATTGTGTATGTAGTGCATTCAATCAGGCTTTCAAATAAAGTAGTTACTTGCATTAGCCTCAATAATCGTTAAGCGTTTCTATCCTTTCTGTTACCTTCTTTTTCCCTAACATTTATTTTGGGTTCCGCCAGTTTTCCCCTGTTTTTTATAATCAGGCCATTTAAAAAATTCCGCAAAATCTGGTCGCCGGCCTCTACATAACCAGGGTGGTCTTCATTACGAAAAAGATCACCTAAAGCTCCCTTTGAAATATTAAAATCTGCCAGTGCCAAAATTTCTATTACATCTTCATTTTTAAGGGAAAGGGCTACACGTAGTTTTTTTAAAATATCATTGTTACTCAACATAGTGGATA
Organism: Chitinophagaceae bacterium; assembly: GCA_043755055.1. GTDB lineage: Bacteria > Bacteroidota > Bacteroidia > Chitinophagales > Chitinophagaceae > JAZKFT01. The sequence continues at coordinate 768 of JAYUTQ010000268.1, forward strand.
GGTTTAATGGTTTTTGATGAGCTAAAATAAGGTAAATGTTAAGGCAGGAATTTTGTTTCACATTTTATAAAATGTGGCCAGTAAAAAAGGCCACCCGGAAAAGGTGGCCATATAAAAGCATTGCGTTACTGTTCTAAATAATTATTGTGGTAACAAAACCCTGTCTATTGTATGTACTACCCCGTTTATTGCATGTCGGTCTCGTACGGTAGCATTAGCAGCAGGGCCGCTGAAAGGTGCGCCGCCCGAAGGTAATGTGCCTAAACTCCTGAAGGTAAGAGCAGATACAAACGGCCCTGTAAAAGTAGCCTGTGCCTGTATTCCGGGGTGTGCCGCAACAGCACTGTTAACCAATGTGGTATAAAATGTTGGGGTTGTAGCAAAATTGTTTGAAAATGCCCTTATATCTGGCTGAAAAGCGGCCGGATTACTGTTTCTGGATGCCAGCAAATGATGCACTACTATGCCCCTTACGGTGGCAGCGGTTAGTGTACCAAAGAGTGCAGGATTACTAAACACAGCTGGTGACGACGCAAGTGCAGTAGCCTGTGCATCGGCGATTGCAGCCGGAAGACCCATTGCTATAAGAGCCCTGCGAATATTCGTATCCAATACAGCACGGAAGGCGGCATTGGTAGGTGCCAATACCGTCATATTTACAGGCACAAATTTAAGCAATGAGTCTATTCTGCTTGTACCTATTTGTCCGCTGTCGCACCGGGCTATTGCAGCTGTAAAATATGTTAGGTCCGGATCGGTATAAATAATCTGAGCCAACACTTGTGATGGCGGATTCAATATAGCTCCCATTACATGAATGGTGCCATTGGCAGTTGCAATATCCGGGCTAACTACAGGTATGGTATTTACCCACATAGAAGAACCTCTTTTAGAAGGAAATACACTCATACGTACAAAAGGCGCCAATAATACCAAACTTGTTGGCTCCTGTACATTAGGAAAATTAGCGGTTACTAGCGATGTAGGTAAACTTTGACCGCCAACTACATGGTATTGAACAAGTGCGGTAACACTAGCAGTGGGCAAAGCAGCAATAACTGCTTCGCTGGGAATACCAGATGCTATAAAAGCAGCGTTATTGGGTGCATATACTGTAAAAACAGTTGACCTGCTACTCAACGCAGGCAACAACCCTGCTTTAATTACAGCCGCCTTAAGTATGCTGAAATTAGGGTCTGTATTTACAATATCGCCAATGGTATTACCCGTAGCAACCACAGGAACAATAGGCGTGGGCAATGGCAGTGCCTTATTGCAGGCAGTAAACATGGTACCGGCAGCAATTACTGCAAAGCCCATATTTTTCATTTTATGATTGATCTGAAATTTCATATTCGTTTATTTATTGTTTGGCAAAACAAAATCTGTTATAGCATGGATTAAAAAACATTGTAACCAAAGCTGATGTAATACAAACCTCCGATGCTGGAATTACCAAGGCCGGTACGGTAGTATTGGTTCAGCATATTGGTGGCTCCTACTTTAAGCATTGATTTTATGGATGGGAAACGATAATTAACCTGCATATCTACATTGTGGTAAGCAGGTACTTCTCCAAAAATAAAGTCGCTTTCGTATTGGAAAGTATCCTGCCATTTCCAGGCTACGCTTGCCCCGAATAATTTTTTAGGACCAAAACCAGAGTTAGCAAGTGTTAGGTTAGTACGTAGTTTAGGCGTGTTAAATGAGGCTTGAAATCCTGTTGGTACATCTTTTAAGATATCTGAAGAAATATTGCCAACTACAGAAAAATTAGCTGGTAATAAATACTCAGCACTTGCACCCCATCCGTAAGTAGTAACCTTGCCCGGTGCATTAACTACTACAGATATACCATTTCTAAGGGAGGGATTTAAAAAATCTGATGGTGGACCGTTAGGATTTTTCTTTTGGATAACATCTCTGCGGCTTAAGAAATTTGAATACTTACCATAATAACCATAAATATCAATCAACAGTTTCTTTTGAATTAACGCCTTGTAACCAATTTCGTATGATGTTACCGATTCAGGTTTTACCTGAATAAAAGGAACAACAACCGGGCTACCGGCAGCTACTGATTCGGCTGCATATACAGGGTTATTTGTCATATTGTACTTGTTCCACAGGGCTTCGTTGCAGCCTATTAACCTACCTGTACCCACGTCCAGGTCTATCCATTGCTGTTGTGTAGATGGAAAGCGGTATGCAGTTTGGAAAGAAAGGCGGATGTTGTGATCTTTTGCGGGTTTAAAAACCAAACCTAAACGTGGTGTAAACCTGCCTTCGAAGTTTTCATTTTTATCAAAACGGCCAGATGCAGTAAGTTTTAATTTGTCTTCCATCAATGATTTGGAAATCTGAACGTAAGCACCATATTCTTTAATCTTAATAGGCTCTCCTACCTTGTCAGGAAATAAGGTACCCTGACTGTTAAGTACATATTCCTTCCAGTTTCCGCCAACCAATACTTCTGCAAATTTTACCACGTCGGTAAGGTTGTACTGGCCTTCCATCATATACAAATCGCTTCTGTCGAGAAACAGACCACCAAGAGGAATTGGTCTTTTACGAACAGCCGTATAAATAGATTTAAACTGATTGGATCCTGCCACAGGACGACCAACATCGGCAGCTGTTCTTGCAGCTGTATGAGAGGCGGCATCGGTAGCACCAGCCAGTTTGTTGGCTAAGTAAGTTTGGGCATATGTAGGGTACCAGCTTGAACTTGGTTTCCATGCTTCGTTAAATAACTGTGTAGCAATGGTAAGGTTATGGCTTTCACCAGAATTTTCTTGTGTAGTATAACCACGCACCATCCAATTCTTAGCTTTGACTTCTAGCTTATGTTGAGCCAATTTGAAATT
>JAYUTQ010000269.1:0-1650 GCA_043755055.1 Chitinophagaceae bacterium
GAACGGAGCGTCGCCAATGTCGCTCCATCAGGGAACGGTTTTCTCTGACTACCAAAAAAAAACAAATACTTTACAGCAAATTCTCCTGCTTATGAAACAAGCCTTTGCCATTATTATGGCCGTGATGATTACCCAACATCTGGCAGCACAAAAAACCTATATCTGGTGCGGTACATTAATAGATGGCATCAGCAACGATGCTAAAAAGAACATGACCATTGTGGTGGAGAAAAATAAAATTGTAGCTGTTGAAAATGGTTTTTCCAAACCCGGAGCATCCGATAAATCGATAGACCTGAAAACCCAAACCGTAACGCCGGGATGGATAGACATGCATGTGCATGTGGAAATGGAAACGAAAAAAGGAAACCTTGCAGACAGGTTTACCATGAATCCTTCAGACATTGCTTTTGAATCGCTGCAATACGTAAAAGTGACGCTGATGGCGGGTTTTACTACGGTAAGAGACCTTGGCGGCAGCGGGGTAAATGTGTCGCTTCGCAATGCCATTAATAAAGGACTGGTGGTAGGGCCACGTATTTATACCGCCGGAAAATCGATAGCTACCACCGGCGGCCATGCCGACCCAACCAATGGTTACCGAAAAGATTTAATGGGCGACCCAGGCCCTAAGGAAGGTGTAATTAACGGCCCGGAAGATGCCTACCATGCCGTACGGGAACGCTATAAAGAAAGCAGCGACCTGATAAAAATAACTGCCACCGGCGGCGTACTGAGCCAGGCAAAAGATGGTGCCAACGCACAGTTTACCGAAGAGGAAGTAAGAGCCATTGTAAAGGCTGCAAAAGATTATGGCTTTATGGTAGCAGCCCACGCCCATGGCCCCGAAGGCATGAAACGTGCCATCCGTGGCGGCGTAAATTCTATAGAACACGGCACTTTTATGGACGATGAAGCCATGCAACTGATGAAGCAATATGGCACTTACCTCGTTCCCACAATCATTGCCGGGAAATCCACAGCGGATAGCGCCAAAATACCCGGCTATTACTCCGAAATTGTTACACCAAAAGCACTCTCTACTGGTTTACAGATTCAGGCCACATTTGCAAAAGCTTATAAGGCTGGTGTAAAAATTGCCTTTGGCACCGATGCCGGTGTGTACCGTCATGGCATGAACTGGATGGAATTTGGCTACATGATAGAAGCCGGTATGCCTGCCATGGAAGCCATAAAATCAGCCACAATACATGCGGCTGATTTGTTAGGTGAAAAAGCAAGACTTGGCAGCATAGAAGCAGGAAAGCTGGCCGATATAACAGCCATCAACGGCGACCCGCTACAAGACCCAAAAGCTTTTGGAAAAGTAACTTTTGTAATGAAGGATGGGGTAATTTACAAGCAATAAAAATGCTGAATACCAATTGCTACTAATCTCCAATCCATAATTCAATGTCGTTTAGTTAAGGTTGTCACCCTGAGCTTGTCGAAGGGCATCTTGTAGATCTTCATTGCAGATTGGTTAGAGGGGCTTCGACAAGCTCAGCCTGACAATCTCCCAGCATCCTTAACTAAAAGACATTGAATCCCCTAATTACTTAACCCTACCTCCCAAATTTCAAACCATACTTTTTGTAGGCTATCCAGCCAATGATTATAAAGAGGAAAAGCCACCAAAGTTTGGTGAGG
>JAYUTQ010000270.1:0-3627 GCA_043755055.1 Chitinophagaceae bacterium
AGTACAATGCCATGGCCGGCCCCGATGGCGGCGATGGTGGCCGGGGGGGGCATATCATCCTCAAAGGCAATTCGCAAATGTGGACTTTGCTGCATTTGCGGTACTATAAAAATGTGATCGCACAAGATGGCGACAGGGGCGATAAAAGCAACCGCAGTGGCCGTGAGGGTGAAGATATTATTATAGAAGTGCCACTAGGAACTGTGGCCCGGGATGAAGAAACCGGCGAAGAAGAAGTAGAAATTTTAGAAGACGGGCAAGAAGTAGTATGGGTAAAAGGCGGCCGTGGCGGACAAGGCAACGTACACTTTGCCACCGCTACCAATCAGGCACCCGACTATGCACAGCCTGGCGAACCCGGTATAGATGCCTGGAAGGTTTTGGAACTGAAAGTATTGGCAGATGTAGGTTTAGTTGGTTTTCCCAATGCAGGTAAATCTACTTTGCTAAGTGCCATTAGTGCCGCTACACCAAAGATTGCCGATTACGCATTTACCACTTTGGTGCCACATCTTGGCATTGTAGAATACAGAGAAGGCAAGTCGTTTTGCGTAGCCGATTTACCCGGTATTATAGAAGGTGCAGCCGAAGGCAAGGGCCTTGGCCATCGCTTTTTGCGGCATATAGAACGCAACTCCATCCTGCTGTTTTTAATACCGGCCGATAGTGCAGACCACCGCAAAGAGTTTGATATTTTAGTAAACGAACTTAACGAATACAATCCGGAAATGCTGCAAAAAGATTTTGTGATTGCCGTTAGCAAAAGCGATATGCTCGATGAAGAACTGATGGAAGCCATTAGAAAAGAATTGCCTACAGAATTTCCTGTAGTATTCATCTCATCTGTAATGCAGCAGGGTTTGCTAAAGCTAAAAGATATTTTGTGGAAAGTATTGAACCAGAATAAGGGTGTTTAAACAAACCAGTTGCCTACCATTTCAGGCGGGCAACTGGTTTACAAAATGCTTACTTCAGCTTTTTAAATAATTCAATAGTACCATCTGAATAACCTTGCCAAACCTTTTTTCCTTTGCTGGTGGTTACATGAAAAAAGTAGGCCGTGTCGTTAGGGCTGTTCATTGGCAAAATAGCAATGATGCTGGCTTCGGCAAACTCCCTTCCAACTGCTATTTTTAATTTTAATGGTAAATTTTCCTTCAAAATTTCTGTGGTGGAACACACATAATTTCCTTCATTGTCGAAATACGCATTAGCCGTTTGGTTATCTATCACAAACGTGGCCAACACCATATCGTTATTTTCCCGGCTCCACTCCACGTTTGGTTGCTCACCAAATTCCTCTACAAAAGAATTTTCAATTTTGAGTGTAGCAATGCGTAATACTTTGTTTTGGGGTGAAAATGAACTTGTGCTAATTAAAAGAACAAGTGATGCTGCGGTAATCAGAATTATTTTCATGGTTTTTATTTTTTAGTGATGAGTTGTTGTTGTTTTAATGACTCAAAGATGATGTACGAACTATGTCGTATACAAGTGTTTATTGATGTGTGGCACGTTAACAAATTATTGCTGGTACAAACGGTAAAAGAATGGAGCAACTGAAATCTACGAAATTATTCGTTTATGTCAGTAAAATCTGGGGGATGGGTTTTGTTTCTTAACAAAATGCCGAAAACAGACAAGGCTGCGTTAAATTATTGGAGATGCAGATTAGCAGTTGGAACGGCTACAGAATGAACTTTTCTTTAATCCGTTTATTTAAAAATGTGGGTATTATAACAAGAAATAAATCACTTTCATTCAAAATAAAAGCCACAAAAAAAGCCTGGCAAATTTTGAATCATAAAAACCAGCAGGGCCCATTTCTATAGAATATTTTTGGTTAGTAACCCACCATTTTTACCAATAACTATTTTATAAAAAACTTTACCAGCCTAACTAAACCAACCAGCAGAAAAATTCCCATTATAGCCACCATAAAAGGATTTTTTTCCCACATAGCACTTACAAATTGTTTGGTAATCTGCCACCAGGTTAATTTTTTTTCCGGTTGTACCCAATACTTCCGCCAGTTTTTTGCGGTATCTATTCTTATTTTAATTGAATCATCGCTTCGCTGTGCCTGCATAGCAGCTTCTGCACGTTTTTTAAAAGTAGGCGGGGCCTGGGTATCTTGTGCCAAAGCACTAAAACAAAAGAGCAATGCAAGGATGGTAAGTTTAGGTTTCATGCGGTTGTTTTAAGTGCACAAACTATAAAACAAAAGAAACTTACGCAATACCATGAAGTACGCAGATAAACACCCCTAATTAACATTAAGTGAAAAACCTAGGATTTCAATAAACCGTTGTCAATTTTAAAATGTTACAATCTAAAAAAAAACTATAAACCTAATCAATGAACTATTTAGCCCACGCCTATCTTTCTTTTAACCAGCCGGAGCTGCTTGTTGGCAATATGATAAGCGACTATGTAAAAGGAAGGAAGCAATACGATTATGCCGCCGGAATTTTAAAAGGCATTAAACTCCACAGGGCTATAGACAGTTTTACTGATGAACACGAAGCCACAAGGCAGGCCAAAGAATATTTTCGGAAAGATTACCGCTTGTACGCCGGCGCCTTTGTAGATGTAGTGTACGACCATTATCTGGCATTGGATAAAAACAGTTTCGCTGCTAATATAGATTTGCAGGCTACCGCCAGCTTTACGTATGATACTTTACAACAGCATGAAGCCTTATTACCCGAAAAATTTCGGCCCATGCTGCCCTATATGAAAGCACAAAACTGGCTGTACAATTACCAGTTTAATTGGGGCATAGAAAAAAGTCTTGCAGGTGTAGTAAGGCGAAGTAAGTATTTGGAAGAATCTGCAAGGGCTTTTGCTACTTTTGAAACCAATTATGTAGCACTAAAAGAGTGTTACACTAATTTTTTTCCTGAACTCAAAACAATGGCACAAAAATTTGTTGGGGTGTAACAAGCCATGCCTTTTATTCGTTGTGGCTGCAATAGCTTTTTTTATAAATGGAAACACGCCAAACATACGAGCCATTAACTTTGGCACTCAAAAACAAGCAATATATGATGCAAAAAAGAATGATCGTTACTATAATAGCAGCTATGCTGCTGGCTACATTTACACAGGCACAAATGCAACCTACAGAGTTAGATAAAAGCCCGATGGACATGTGTTACAGCCCAAATGCATTTCCCATAATGAAGTTTCAGGGCAAGGCTGCAGGCACACCAAACGCAAGGGTACTGTATAGCCGCCCACAAAAAAGAGGCAGAACTATTTTTGGTGGAGAAGTTCGATTTAATGAAATATGGCGGCTGGGTGCCAACGAAAATACCGAGATAGAATTTTTTAAAGACGCCACCTTTGGTGGAAAAAAAATTGCCAAGGGTCGTTACACTATTTTTTGCATTCCGGCACCAGATAGCTGGACCATTATTGTAAATAAAGACGCCGACAACTGGGGCAATTTTAATTACAATGTAAAAAAAGATGTGGCAAGGTTTACGGTTCCAGTACAGAAAACCGACACGGTAGAAAATTTTACCATTTATTTTGACGCAGTCAATAATTTACTGATTATGTGGGACGATGTTAAAATAGCGATCCCTGTAAATTTTGGTAAATAACAAAGCCTTTAAAAAA
>JAYUTQ010000271.1:0-8289 GCA_043755055.1 Chitinophagaceae bacterium
CATTACTTGCCTTCCTAATATTTAATTTTTCGCCTGCCAAAATATTTATGGGCGACACCGGGTCTCTTATTTTAGGGCTTGTTGTTTCTATTTTGATTATCAAGTTTGTTGAATTTGCTCCTACTGCACCTGTTCTTGCTTTTCAATCGGCTCCAGCTGTAGGTTTTGCAGTTTTGTTTATTCCTCTTTTTGATACACTGCGGGTGTTTAGCATCAGAATGTTACAAGGCAAATCGCCTTTTACACCCGACCGTAATCACATTCATCATATACTTCTGGACAAAGGGCTTAGCCACCGTATGGTAACCCTGTCGCTGGTTTTTGCCAATCTGATTATGATTATTTTGGGTGGCCTAGGTAGTTTTATAAATATCCACTTTTTGTTAGGTGGTATTCTTTTATTGGGCGCCGGTACTGTAGGGTTATTAGCCATGGCCAAGAATAAGACGAAATTACACTCAGTAAAAGGTGTAGATATTGATGTAGAAAAAGATGCCAAGAAAATACGTATGGTATCTGTAGCCGGAAAGCCGGCCGCCAGCGATGTGTAACCGGGTTCTGGTTAACTGTTTCCATTTAAAATTTTATTAAAACCAAACAGGTCATTCCTGCCAAACATTGTTTTGGGTTCAGGTTGTTATATTTGTGTCGTTCTATCTCAAAAAAGAAAAAAATATGACACAAGACGACCTGGAAATGGTGTTGCTGGAAGCAGAATCTACCATGCTAAAAGCAATTGCACACCTGGAAACGGAGCTTACAAGAGTACGTGCCGGCAAGGCCGCCCCATCTATGCTTGATGGTGTGCAGGTAGAATATTATGGTAATCCGGTGCCTGTAAGCCAAGTGGCCAATATTTCCATCATGGATGCACGTACTATAAGTATACAACCGTGGGAAAAGAACATGCTTCAGGCTATTGAAAAAGCGATACTACAGGCCAATATTGGCATTACACCGCAAAATGATGGCAATTTTATCCGTCTTTTTTTACCACCATTAACCGAAGAAAGAAGAAAAGAACTGGTAAAAAAAGCCAATGCCGAAGGCGAACATGCGAAAGTGGCCGTTAGAAACATCCGCAGAGACGGAATAGAAAAAATTAAGAAAATGCAAAAGGATGGCCTTAGCGAAGATGCCTGCAAAGATGCCGAAGCCGCTGTGCAAGCCACTACCGATAAATCCATTACATTGATTGAGAAGCACCTCGCCGCTAAAGAGAAGGATATTATGACCGTGTGATACCCTGCCGCCAATTTTAGTTTTATTATCACATTGTTCTTAAACTAATGCTACAAAGTGGATGTAGTAATGTAGCGGTAATTGTATAAGATCAGTGCGGCTTGTTTAATTTAATAAAACAAAAACCAAGCCTGGGGCTGCGATGTAGCAACAATGAAACAGGATATCACTTTTTAAACAAACTCTTCATCCCTTCCAAATAAACTCTTCCCCTGCTTTCTGCAAAGTAATCTGCCGCCAGCATTACTGCTGCCTGTACTGCAAGGGCCATACCGAGGCCGCACCAAAATGATTTGGCAGCTTCTTTACGATATACAAAGTAGCAAGCAAGACCAATAATCAACAAGGCTATTTCTACCCAACGGTAGCGTACGAAGTTTTTCATCACCTTTTCCATTCTCGGCTGTTCATTTTGCTGTATGGCAGATGGGTTTAAATCCATTTTGTAAGCTATATCTATTCGTTGCTTATCGCTACGGCTGTATACGATATAGCCTACTGTAATTTGTAAAATGGCAATTGCCAAAAGTGGTATAGCTGCACCTTTGTAGAATGGCGTTTTTAACCAAAAAAAGAAAATAACCGCCATAACAACGGCTGCCAAGCCAATGATGATAATCAACAGGCTTTCACTTTTTTCGGCTACAAAATATTTTTCTACATCGGCTTTGGAAAACATAATGGGTGGTAATTTTTTGTAACATTAAAACAAGTTCAGCAGCTAATATACTTATTGCAGCAAGTCTGTTACTTCTTTATCTAACGGCGATACGGCAGATGAAAAAAACCTTAGCAAAACGCCATCCGGGCTCACTAAATATTTACAAAAATTCCATGATGGCTCCTGACTGTTCCAACCGTTTTTGGCTGCATCAGTCAACCAATCATAAACTGGCTGTTTGTCTTTTCCTTTAACCGATGCTTTTTGGATAAGTGGAAAAGTAACTCCATAATTGATTTTGCAAAACTCAGCAATGTTGCTGTCGGTTCCGGGTTCTTGCCCACCAAAATTATTGGCCGGAAAACCAAGTATAATCAACTTGTCTTTGTACTGCTGATGCAGCTTTTCAAGATCGTCGTACTGCCCTGTGTAACCACAGTTACTGGCCGTGTTTGCCAGCATTACATACTTGCCTTTTAGCGATTCAAAGGCAAGTGATTTACCATTGTTTAGTACGGCCTGTAAGCCATAAAATGGTTGAGCTGGTTTTGTCATAGTGCTGTTATTTGTGGTGGTTTTACCAACGCCGGTAGTACGGCTTAGCATCATCCGTAGTTTGTAAAAAATCTTTAATAGTTGTTGTTTAAATGTCATGTTGTGAATTTGTATTGTAACAGTAAGTAGCTAAGAAAGTTTTTTGTGGAGCTTCCATAAAATAATAATGGCATACAAAACTGTGGCAGAAAAAAATACCGCAGCCGCCCCAATAAAGCCATACTGTGGGATAATAAACCAGTTGGCAATTAACGGCAAGGATACAGATATACCTGCAATGCCAAGTAAAAAAAGGGTTCGGTGTTGCAATTCAAAAGGCTTGTGTAAAATCATATTCATTTGCCATATAGCTGTGCCGCACAGTACCAACAGACCCGAATAAAAAAAGGTTTCGACTCCTTCAGTAATACTCAGAATTTGTTTTAATAAGGGCCACGCAATAATGTAGCCTACTATCACAATAACCGAAATTAAACCCTGCCACATTAATACTTTCCGGCTAAGTTTTCTTACATCGGCATATTTATTTTCTTCGTAAAGCCTTGCCAGTAAAGGATATGCAGCCGTAACCAAAGGCGACAGTACAAAACCAATTCCTTTTTGCAACACATCAAACAAGGCTGAATAATGCCCAACCATAGCAGCAGGCCAGTGCCGCAATAAAAAAAACCGATCGGCATAAAACAGCAGAAATGTAGCCGCCAGCCACAACGATACCGGGAAACCAAAGGCTGCAAATTTTTTGAAAAGTGTTTGTATATCTACATCTGTTTCATCCTCTTTTTTCTCAGATGGATACCATTTAATCATCACCAACATAAATAAAAGCGACACTATATAAGATACCAGCCAACCTAACCACGCCATGATAATTATATTGTATCCATGCCCGTTTTGAATGGTCAATATAAAAGTTAAAAAAACAAGCGACCGCAGCACTTCGGCCATGGCAACAGCCTTTGGCCTGATAGAAGCCTGCATCCACGCAACTACAATACTTTGCAGATTAATAAAAAGGATAGTGGCTGGAAATACTACCAACATCCATGTATAATGGCGAAAAAAAAGTACCGTTACCAAGGCCAGAACTACAGTGGCCATTCCCGAAAAAACAGCTAGCTTTTTAAACACTTTGCCAAAGCCTTTTTGCCCTGCAACTGCCGGAAAAAACCGGATGCAACTGTGCACCAGCCAGCCTGCACCAATATAACTCACCACCAGCAATAAGTTCATATAAAGGTTAAGCCACGCAAACTCTGCCGATCCTAATTTTTGTTTTAGCACCGGTATGGCAATAAAATTGACCACACCTGTAAACAGGATGCTGAACGCATAGGTGAAAGCACTGCGTTTCAATATGGCCGATTCTTTCATGTGCCAATGTTCGGTTTTGTTGGGCGAAATACCAATAGAAGATTTGCTGTATCGTTTATAATTTTTTCAAATGCTCAAACGGCTGCTTGAATTAAATTTTTCGATACCTATAAGTACCAAAGTTGAGGGTGTGGGGTTTAGGGGTCAGGCATTATTTAATTAAGAATGTTAGGATTGAAGGTAATATTGGATGTGCTGTAGATACCAAATACTGCCATGGAAGATGATGACCAGCAGCGCAACCCAAAAGGTTAAGCTGAAAGACGATACAGCTTACATACTTCATATTACCGTATTTGGTGATTGCACCAACAAATATTTCCTATTACATTAGCTGTCTAAAAAATACTAGTATGAAAAAGCAGGTATTCACATTAACAATCGTATCGATATCTTTTTTTAGTAATGCTCAAAATGTAGGTGTAGGTACTACTATCCCTTCTCAAAAATTAGATGTGGCCGGAAACATTAAAGTTAGTGGTGCTATTATGCCGAATGGCACAGCAGGTGCACCGGGCCAGGTACTTACAAGCAATGGCAATAATGTTGCTCCTGAATGGGCGAATACCGCTTACACAGGTGCTGGTCGGTTTTGGATTATTCCAACTAACAATACAAGATCCACAAGTAGCTTCGCAGGACGTGGTGGCTGGAACTTAGATGGGGCAGCCAATGAAACCACCCAAACAGATTCTTTAGATTATGGCTCCAGTAATGTTAGCGGCTCCGATTTTTCAATAAGCAACCCTGGCCTCCTCAATAATTTTATTACAGTAAACAAAACAGGCTTATACCATTTTGAAGGGGTTTTACGGTATTTTGTTACCAGCACATTGAGTGTAACAATGCTACCCCGTATCACATTAGATTTTTTAGCCAACCAACCAACCGGTGCAGACCTAAGCCTCATACTTGCAGAAGACCCTATGGATAAAACAGGAGGTACCGAGACAGCTAGTAATGCAAATAATTACAACTACACTGCAAAGTTTACCCTTAATATTCACCTGTTAGCTAATACAACTGTTACTTTTAGAACAGGCTTTAACCTGCTTCGGTACCCGAGTGCCACAGACTTAATAGCTATGGGCGTATCTCAGGGTGGCTACATCAGCGGTCATTTTGTAGCAGAGTAAAATGATGTATTAAAAAAATCCAATTTTTAAAACAGGAAAAAGGAAGTTAAAACGTTAAGATCCGTTGGCTTTAAAAAGCGGCATTACAACCCATTACATCTCTAACTTTAAAAACCTTGCCGTATGGCTGCCCGTTTTTGAAACGTCTTTTATCATGGCCTCCGGTGTTCCTTCAAACAAAATTTGTCCACCACCATCGCCACCTTCAGGGCCCAGATCTATAATGTGGTCGGCCACCTTAATAACATCCATATTGTGCTCAATAATGAGTACGGTGTTGCCACGGTCTACCAGTTTATTAATTACATCTATTAGTAATTTAATGTCCTGAAAATGGAGGCCCGTAGTGGGCTCATCCAGTATGTAAAAGGTTTTGCCGGTATCCTTTTTACCGAGCTCTGTGCTAAGCTTTACCCGCTGAGCTTCGCCACCACTAAGGGTTACAGAGCTTTGGCCGAGGGTAATGTAGCCAAGGCCCACATCCTGCAGCACTTTTATTTTACGGTACAGCCATGGCACCGGCTGAAAAAATTCTACTGCATCTTCCACAGTCATATCCAGTACATCGCTAATGCTTTTTCCCTTGTAGCGAATCTCTAATGTTTCACGGTTGTAACGTTTGCCCTGACATTTTTCGCAGTGTACATACACATCAGGCAAAAAATTCATTTCTATTACCCGCATACCGCCACCTTCGCATACTTCGCAGCGGCCACTTTTTACATTAAAAGAAAAACGGCCAGGCAAATAACCCCTGATTTTTGCTTCTGGTACAGATGCAAACAATTGCCTTATTTCTGTAAAAAATCCGCAATAGGTAGAAGGGTTGCTGCGTGGCGTTCGGCCAATCGGGCTTTGATCTATTTCTATCACTTTGTCTATCGCCTCCAGCCCCTTAATGCTTTTGTAAGGCATCGCAATCATCTTACTGGCTAAAAAACTATGGCGGCTTAAAATGGGGTACAGTGTCTCGTTGATGAGCGTACTTTTACCACTACCACTTACACCAGTTACTACAATCAATTTTCCCAACGGGAATTTTACTGAAACATTAGACAGATTATTACCCGTTACACCTTTCAATTCTAAAAAACTGCCATTGCCTTTGCGCCTTTCTTTGGGCACTTCTATTTTCTTTTCACCATTTAAATACTGTGCGGTTTCGCTGTGCATCTTAAGCACTTCGGCCGGGGTTCCCTGGCTTACAATTCGTCCGCCATGGCGGCCTGCTTTGGGGCCAATATCTATCAGATAATCCGATGCCAGCATAATGTCTTTATCATGCTCTACCACCAAAACACTGTTACCGATATTGCGTAGGTTTTCAAGGGCAGTTATTAATCGGTGGTTGTCCCGTTGGTGCAGTCCTATAGAAGGTTCATCTAATATATAAGTGATGCCCTGCAGTTGCGAACCTATTTGCGTAGCTAGCCGTATCCGCTGGCTTTCGCCACCACTTAGGGTTTTACTGGGGCGGCCCATGCTCAGGTAAGTAAGTCCCACATCTAATAAAAATTGCAGGCGTTCCCGTATTTCTTTCAGTACATCTTTACCTATTACCTGTTGCTTGTTACTCATCCGGTCTTCTATATCGGTAAACCAAAGCATCAGTTTATCCAGATTCATGGCACTTAATTCGGCTATATTTTTCTCTGCCACTTTAAACCAAAGGCTTTCCTTTTTAAGCCTTGTGCCATTGCAGGAAGGACAGGTTTGCAGGGTCATATATTTCTCAACCCACTCTTTTAATACTTCTGTGCTTTGGCTGCTTATAAACCATCTTTTCAGCATGGGAATAATGCCTTCGTAACTGCCGGTATATGTGTCCGGAACGGTGTCGTCTTCTAAATTAAGTTCCAGGCTTTTGCTTTCGGTCTGGTCGCCGTAAAGTAGCTTATCGAGTTGCTCCGGCTGCAACTGATTTAGTGGCACACCGAGGTTTATCTTATGCTTTTTTGCAAACGCCACCACCTGCTGAAACACACTGGCATCCCGTTCTTCACCCAATGGCGCAATGCCACCTTCCTTAACAGATTTCGTTTTATCCGGCACCACTTCTTCTATATTAATGGTGTACACCGTACCCAAACCTTTGCATGTAGGGCAGGCGCCATAAGGGCTGTTAAAAGAAAAAGTATTGGGTGATGGCTCATCATAACTAAGGCCCGTTTCTTCGCACATCAGGGCTTTTGAATATTGAACCAATTGATTGGCGTCATGATTAAAAATCTGCATTAAATCCTTTCCCAATTTCAACGCCGTTTGCACACTTTGGCTTAGCCGTAATTTCATGTCGGCCGTTACGGGAACCCTGTCCACCACAAGTTCTATATCGTGTATCACGTAGCGGTCTACCTGCATTTTGGGCACCAGGTCTTTTATCTCTCCGTCTATGCGAACCTTTACATAACCCTTCTTACGAAGGTCTTCGAACAGTTCACGGTAATGCCCTTTGCGGCCACGGATAATTGGGGAAAGGATTGAAATTTTAGCATTGGCAAACCGCTCAAAAATGTTGGCTACAATTTCCTCTTCACTCCACTTCACCATTTTATTACCGGTGTTGTAGCTATAGGCATCGCTGGCCCTGGCGTAGAGCAAACGCATAAAATCGTAAATCTCTGTAACCGTGCCTACGGTGCTTCTTGGGTTCTTATTCGTCGTTTTTTGTTCGATGGAAATAACCGGGCTAAGTCCGGTAATCTTATCAACATCAGGCCGCTCCATATCGCCGATAAATTGCCGGGCATACGCACTAAAGCTTTCCATATAACGGCGCTGGCCCTCGTTGTAAATAGTATCAAAAGCAAGAGAAGATTTGCCGCTGCCGCTAACGCCGGTAAACACCACCAATTTGTTTTTGGGTATGCTGATATCGATGTTTTTGAGGTTGTGCTCCCTTGCCCCAAACACTTCTATCATATCCTTTGCTATTATTGTTTCTGCCGCCTTATTGTCAACGGATTTTGTGCTTTTTGTTTGCTTCGCCATAATTACCCAATCTTAAAAGTCGGTGAAAATACAAACAAGAATTGGGGTTAAAGGTTGGATGTTTTAAGGGAGGCGCATTTTTACTGCAGAGACGTCGAGGACGGGAGGAACGCTATCCGCACCTCTGCACTGGTTCGTGTCCCACGAACCGGAATGGTCATAACGCCTCACTGCTATTTGTCAGGATGCCTCATCACTTCCTGTTAGATGGACACGAACATGTACACATAGTGGAAAGGAACGGCCGATTTGCGTTGTTCGTACAATGAAATCATGCATTAAAATGTAAGCGTATTCATATGCAGGCATGCCGGTTCGTGAGACACGAAC
>JAYUTQ010000272.1:0-1643 GCA_043755055.1 Chitinophagaceae bacterium
GCAAAAATTTGATCATCAGCACAGGCAGCAGCAATTTATATTTTGTGGATCCCTCCAGTTTTAAGACTATTAATACAGTTGGTGTGTATAATCAATACGGCCCCGTAGCAGCCATTAACGAACTGGAATTTATTAAAGGTTTTGTGTACGCCAACATCTGGCAACAAGACCTGATTGTAAAAATAGACCCGGCATCGGGCAAGGTTGTAGGCACTGTAAACCTCAGCGACCTGCGTGGTAAATACGGCTTCCCACCCCTTGGCAGCGGTACAGAAAGCGACCCGGAAGTATTGAACGGAATCGCTTATGATCCTACTACCAACAGGGTTTTTATTACCGGTAAAAACTGGCCGAAATTGTTTGAGGTAAAGTTGGATAATTAGACCCTAAAACCCGGCTTGGAATATAGATTTCAAATAAGCCGTATTAGCCCCATAATTTCCTTTTACATCACTCCCTTTCTTAGCATCCCGGCTGCGTTCTATTACCAGCCAGCCGCTCCATTTCATTTTATCTAAAGTCCGTTTTACTTTGGGCATATTTATTTGCGGGTCGTTTTGTAGCCACAGGCTGTCTTTGTTAGTACAGTGTATCATGCAGATTCTTTTACGGCCCAGTATTTTCAATTCTTTGCACAAGTCACGGCCATCTTTTAACGGGTTAGAAAAATTGAAATAAATCTGAATGTTTTTGGAGCCGATTTCTTTCAGCAGCTTCACTTCTTCTTTTGCACTTAATGCCGTTTCAATACCAATTACTACACCGGCTTGCATAGCCATTTCTCCAGCCACTTTTAATCTTGCCACTACCGAATCCCTTACCTCAGGATTTTTCTTTAAATCGCACTGCACACCCAATGGCAAAAAGGCTGTTTTTACATGCATCAGTTTCATAGTAGTAATGCAGTCTTCTATTGATTTACGATACTCCGTTCGGTTGCAAAACGATTGTGCATAATAACCCGTCATGGCTAAAGAATATATTTCTACGCCCTGCTCTTTGGCTTTATCCAAAAACTGCTGTCTGATGGTATCATTCAATAATTGATTATCAAAAGTGCAGCGGTTACCAAGGCCACCCATATCCACTTCTACCCCATCGGCACCAATCTGTTTGGTAAGCGCTATGGCCCCAAGTTTCTGGCGTTTTAGCAGCATTAAATCTATGATGCCAATTTTATATCGTTGTTCCTTTTGTGCCAAAGCAATGATTGGCAATTGTATTTTTATAAGTAATAAAAAGATGCAGATTTTTTTCATAGTTATTTTGTGTTTCTAATTTTCCTCCAAACCATTTCCAACTGTTCAAAACCCTTAATGGCATTGGCTGGAAGCAATTCACCCTTATTACCAAAAACATACATGGCTTCCTCTTTCTCAATCCTAATTTTCGATTCGTTAATCTTGCCATTGACATCTTGTATGGCTTTTAAATTTAATCCTAAATACTTAGTCATAAAATTGTAAACAGCCGTTCTTTTATTGATGCCAAAATCATGTTTTTCATCGGGTAAATGCACATTTTCCACATTGCTTTTTTTACCATAATAACCATACATTTTTTGGAGGTAAGGAAAGTCATGTTGCGGCATTTTATCGGTCCAGTCGCCGCCATCGCTTACCAGCAATTGTGGGTGTGGAGCA
>JAYUTQ010000273.1:0-3614 GCA_043755055.1 Chitinophagaceae bacterium
CAGCTACACCACTACAGATATAACCAAGGCTGTTAGGGAAACATATACTGTAATAAAATCCAGCCAATCAAAGTTTCAGTTGCAAATTGAAACGTATAATATTGAAGTGGCATTACCATCCGGTTCGCCATTTAAAGATTGGAAAGAGGCCCGTCGGTTTGCCGGTCCGCTGCCATTTACATTTAGTTACGATACTATAAAAAAAGAAGTGCTGATAATAGAAGGTGTAAGGCAAAACTGGACACCGGCTCCACTTAAAGTTGTAAACTATAGCTTTGATTTTTTACAATCGTTACAGCTAAACAATGTGCGGTTGGCAAATGCTTTTATCATCCAAAACATTCCGTATTATTGGAAAAAAGGCAGGATAGAAAAATGGAATCCGTAAGAAAACCATTTCAGGGTGTAACGAATATTATAAGGTTCAACTGGCATTTTTATGTAATGTCTTGTGGGCTTGTGCTGTTGCTTTTACTAAGCAATTTTTACATCAATAGCCAATTTCGGTTTTACTTAAACTTGATTTGTATTTTGGTAGCAGTGCCTACAGTTATTTCTTTACTTGTATCTGCTTATGTGTACGATATTTCAAATTTGTATTCGCTTAACTGGTTGGATAATTTTGATATTCAGCAGTATGGAACCCATGTAAATATCAATGCCGGTTTTGATGAAACAAGTGTTTTGTTAGCTTCAAAATATCCTGCCTGTACTTTGCAGGTGTACGATTTTTATGATGCGGCAAAGCATACAGAAGTTTCAATAGAAAGGGCAAGAAGGGCTTACCCACCTTTTGCAGGTACAGTTAAAATATCCACTGCCAGCCTGCCTTTGAGCGATAATTTGGTTGATACTTTTTTTCTGATATTTGCAGCACATGAGATAAGGAATGATGAAGAACGAATTGTTTTTTTTAAAGAATTGAGCCGGTGTTTAAAACCCTTAGGTAAAATTATAATTACAGAGCATTTAAGAGATTGGCCAAATTTTTTGGCTTATAATATTGGCTTCTTTCATTTCCTTTCCAAAGCCTCGTGGTATAAAACATATAAAAAGGCAGGCCTCGGTTTGGTAACCGAAAATAAAATCACTCCTTTTATTTCAACCTTTATTCTTACTAAAAATGGAACTACACATTAAGATAATCGGGTTTGTTTTTATTCTGCTTGCTATCATCCATATTCAGTTTCCCAAACGCTTTAACTGGAAAAATGAGTTTAAAAACCTTGATGGCATCAATAGGGAAATGATGTACGTCCACACATTTTTCATCGCATTTGTAGTACTGTTAATGGGCATATTGTGTGTTTCATCAGCAGCAGATTTGTCAGCAACCAAACTGGGCAACAAAATAACCCTCGGACTTTTTATCTTTTGGTTTACCCGTTTTATATTTCAGTTTTTTGGCTACTCGTCTAAACTGTGGAAAGGGAAACATTTTGAAACGATTGTCCATATTGTGTTTTCTTTTTTATGGGCTTATGTAAGTACCATATTTTTTATAGTGTATTGGCAAGGCCGACATCTTTAACAAAAATCGGTTATTACGCCTTATGAATTTATCCTACCATGGGCAGTAATAAATCCGCTAACTTCCTTTTTCAAAATAAACTGCATGAAAAAATATTGTTTTCTTTTTCTGGTTGTGTTTTTTACAAACAACATTTTAAAATCTCAGGATTACAGTAAATCTGTTGATGCTAAATCAGTAGCTATACAAAATAAGTTGGTGGAATGGCGCCGCCACCTGCACCAAAACCCTGAACTAAGCAATCGGGAAATCAATACACAGCAATACATATTGGCACATTTAAAAAAGCTCGGCATTGAAACGCAAACCATGGCTAAGACAGGTGTAGTTGGAATATTAAAAGGCGGTAAGCCTGGGCCTGTAATTGCCCTGCGGGCAGATATGGATGCACTTCCTGTGTTGGAGCGTAACAATCTTTCATATAAATCTACTGCAATGGCCGATTACCTGGGCCAGCAAGTGCCGGTGATGCATGCCTGCGGCCACGATACGCATGTAAGTATGCTAATGGGTACAGCCGAAGTGTTGTCTTCCATGAAAAAAGATATAGCTGGCACAGTTAAATTTATTTTTCAGCCTGCAGAGGAAGGCCCTCCCGGCGATGAAGAAGGCGGCGCACCACTCATGGTAAAAGAAGGTGTAATGGATAATCCCAAAGTAGATGTGGTGTTTGGTATGCATATAGAAAGCTGGATTGAAGAAGGCAAAGTGTTTTACAAACCGGGTGCTTTTATGGCGGCCAGCGACTGGTTTAGCATAAAGGTAAAGGGCAAACAAAGCCACGGTGCACAGCCTTGGATGGGGATTGACCCAATCGCAATTGGTGCACAAATTATAAATGGCCTGCAACAAATAGTAAGCCGTCAGGAAGATCTTACAACGGCGCCTGTTGTAATTACTGTGGGTAAAATAAATTCAGGTGTTCGTAATAATATTATCCCCGAAGAGTTGGAAATGTATGGTACCATAAGAACGCTTGACAGCAAGATGCAAAAGGATGTTCACGAAAGAATTACCAGAACGGTAACTAAAATAGCAGAAGCTAACGGCACCACTGCCGAGGTGAAAATTGATACAAAAACATTGGTAACCTATAACACGCCGGAACTTACAAAACAGATATTGCCAAGCCTTGAAAAGTCAATGGGGGTGGGCAATGTACAGGAAACACATTGGGTAACGGGTGCCGAAGATTTTTCATTTTATGGTACTAAAGCGCCAAGTGTTTTTCTGTATTATGGCGGTATGCCCAAAGGCACAGATCCTGCCAAAGCACCACCACACCATACACCCGATTTTATGGTAAGTGACGCCATGCTTTACAATGGTGTAAAAATATTTTGTAACCTGGTTTTTGATTATTCGGGATTGAAGAAGTAAACGGATATATAATATAGGGCCATTCGGATAAAAAAATGCATTCGTAATACTCTCAAGATGAATAGCTGCACAATTTTTTTCAACTAATATTTTATTTTTTGGTGTTAGTTATTTATTTTACAAGAAGTTACGTAATCCCTATTTCCCAATCTTAATAGCCGGGTTTGCTTTTTGTACAACTCAGCTTTTCACTTGCTTATGTATAAACAAAGAAGCAACTTATTGAATAGCATGAGGTTGAAAATTGTATCAGTTTTCCTGGCTTCATTTTTATTATTACAAACTGTAGCATTTGCCCAACCTGCAAACGATGACTGCAACAATGCTGCCGTTGTTAATTTCAGCAATGGCGGCTATGGCCTCGGCACTTTTACCAGTACCCAAAATGATATGACAGCTGCAACCCTGCAAACAGGCGAAACCTTTGCAGCATCTATCAATACAGCAGGGCTCAATAAAAAATCTGTTTGGTATAAATTTTCATTGCCCACCACCCGTGGGGTACGCATCAGCCTGCTGCAGCCGGGTAGTGCCATACAGGCGGGCAATGTGGGCTTTGCCGTATATAAAACAAGCACCTGTGTGCCACCCGGCTCCGATATTAGCAGCAAGCTTACAGCCATAGAAACCTTTGGTAATACATATCATCCATGTGCAGAGAGTGGAGATTATTACATACAGGTAAGCGGAAACAATAATGCCA
>JAYUTQ010000274.1:0-3613 GCA_043755055.1 Chitinophagaceae bacterium
CGATATGTTTTGCAATTGCAGCATAGGGCTGCAAATTAGCAGAAAGAAGATTGCTAATTGTCTTGATTACAAGAAACACCATTTCTTAAAGAAATGGCGTTTCTAAAGCCTATTACCGGCACAGGATTCCAATTTTTTAAGCTCAATTTTCTACCCTTCCATTCTCAACATTCCCCCCTATATTTGCGGCCTTATTTTACCACGTCTATGTCAAAGAAATTTTCAAAAGAAACATATCTGTATTGGTACGAGCTGATGGTAACCATTCGTCAGTTTGAGTTAAAGGCAGAGGAAATGTACAAAATGGCCGGTAAAATCCGTGGCTTTTTTCATGCCTACATTGGTCAGGAAGCTATTGGTGCAGGCTGTATGACGGCCACCCGTCAGCAGGATCCGTTTATTACAGGTTACCGTGATCATGGATTGGCGATTGCCAAGGGCATTTCTTTAAACGCCTGTATGGCGGAATTGTACGGTAAAGCTACCGGTGCGGCTAAGGGTAAAGGTGGTAGTATGCATTTCTTTGGTGTAAAAGACAATTACTTTTTTGGCGGACATGGCCTTGTAGGTGCACAAATAGGAACTGGTGCCGGCCTTGCTTTTGCCGAACAATATAAAGGAACCGATAACGTGTGCCTCGCATTTTTTGGCGATGGTGCTGCTAGGCAGGGTATGCTGCATGAAGTATGCAATATGGCCATGCTTTGGAAATTACCGGTAATTTTTATTTGCGAAAATAACAACTACGCCATGGGTACTTCGGTAGAACGTACCAGTAACGTAAGAGACATTTACACCATTGCCGATGCGTATGATATGCCCGGCGATATGGTAGATGGCATGAACCCCGAAGCGGTACATGAAGCCGTAGAACGTGCCGTAAAACGTGCAAGGGAAGGTGGAGGACCAACGCTTTTAGAAATGAAGACCTATCGTTACAAAGGCCACTCCATCAGCGATCCGCAGAAATACCGTACCAAAGACGAAGTGGAAGAATACAAGGCGCAAGATCCAATTGAAAAAGTGCTGGTAACCATCCGGGAAAACCATTTGGCTACTGAAGAAGAAATACTTGCCATTGATAACAGGGTAAATGCCATGGTAGAAGAAAGCGTAAAATTTGCCGAAGAAAGCCCATGGCCAAACGATGATGAATTACTGAAAGACGTAATTACAGAAGAAAACTATCCGTTTATTACGGACTAAAAAGTATAAAATATTAAGTACAAAGTATTAGGGTAGAACCGACAACATCAAAGTCTATTATCTAAATACTAAAATCTAAAATCTAAAAAAATGGCTGATACAAAAAAAGTGCAGGATGAAGCAGTTGTGGTGCAGGATGATGCTGCAATTGTTATTAACAGAGCCAAAGGCTTTTGGGAAGAAAATAAAAAGTTCATTCTTATTGGTGGCGGAGCGCTTATTTTATTAGTAGGTGGC
Source organism: Chitinophagaceae bacterium (assembly GCA_043755055.1). Taxonomy (GTDB): domain Bacteria; phylum Bacteroidota; class Bacteroidia; order Chitinophagales; family Chitinophagaceae; genus JAZKFT01. The sequence continues at coordinate 1,444 of JAYUTQ010000274.1, forward strand.
TGGCTTGGCTACAAAAAAATGTACAGCGAACCCAATAATGAAAAAGCCAACGAAGCAATCTGGAAAGCTCAACAATATCTGGATAAAGACAGCATTAAACTGGCACTGAATGGTGATGGCCAAAATGCAGGTTTTGAAAAAGTAGCTAAAAACTACAGCGGAACCAAAGCCGGTAACATGGCCAAATATTACACCGGCCTTTGCTACCTTAAGTTGAGCGATTTTAATAAAGCTGTTACTTACCTGAAAGATTATAGTCCGGAAACAAAATCGGCACAGGCACTTACATACAGGCTGTTAGGCGATGCCTACAGCGAACTGAATAAGAACGACGAAGCCATTGAAAATTATGAAAAAGCTGGCCGTCATTTTACCGAAGATGAAGGGCAGAGTGCTGAATCGCTGTTCCGTGCTGCACTTAAAAGTGAAGTAATAGGCAAGAATGAAAATGCCATTAAATATTACAAAGAGATCAAAGAAAAATTCCCGAAATCAGACCGTGGCTACCAGGTAGATAAATACCTTGCAAGGCTTGGTGTGGCAGAATGATTTCAATAAATTATTAGAAAGTAGCGATGCAGTTTGTATCGCTATTTTTGTTTCTAAATTAAAAATAACAATGGCCAGTATAGGAAATGTAAAGCTGATAGAAGATGCCGTAAAGGACTTGCCGAACGGAGCGGTGGTGGTGATTGTAAAAACACAATGGAATGCCCATATTATAGACCAACTTGAGTTAGGTTGTAAAAAGGTTTTAGAAACCCATGATGTTAAAAGCATAACAATTACAGTACCCGGAGCCGTGGAAATACCATTTGCCATAAATGCTTATGCAAAATCGGCTAACTCTGCCGATGCTTTTGTGGCACTTGCCTGTGTTATAAAAGGAGATACGCCGCATTTTGACTATGTGTGCCAAAGCATTACTCAGGGTATTACAACCCTAAACACTCAATTAGAGGTGCCGGTTATTTATGGTGTACTAACTGTAAACGAAGAATACCAGGCCATAGAACGCATAGGCGGTAAGCATGGCCATAAAGGCGAAGAAGCGGCCACTACAGCCTTGAAAATGATTGCTTTGAATCAGCAGATAGCTAATAGTAAGTAGTGAATAGCAAGTATGGTTCAAGCAAAGCGATACTGCTGGCATAGCCCGGATGATTACTATTGACGATGTGGAAGAACCTATGTTTGGACATGTACAAAAGTACCGTCCCTCTCCGGCCGGAGAGGGATGAGAGGGTGGGGCTTTCACGGTCACCAATGACCAGCAGAATATTTATTTTTCAGGTAGAATAAAAAAGAGATTATGATGGGAAACGTTCAATTATTTGTGCCCTGCTTTGTAGATCAGCTCTACCCGACAGTGGCTTTTAATATGGCCAAAGTGCTGGAAAAAGCCGGCTGCGAAATAAGCTACAATGCCAACCAGACCTGCTGCGGCCAACCTGCCTTTAATGCCGGTTTTTGGGACGATGCCAAGGCCATTTGTAGCAAGTTTATAAAAGACTTTAGCGGTGCAGAGTACATTGTGGCGCCAAGTGCAAGCTGCGTAGGTTTTGTAAGAAACTATTATACCAAATTGTTCGATAATAGCAGTCAGCATAACGATGTAAAAGACCTGCAAAGCCGCATATTTGAGTTTAGTGAGTTTATGATACAGGTGCTTAAAGTGGACGATGTTGGAGCCACGCTGGAAGGCAAAGCCACTTACCACGACAGTTGTGCAGGCCTTCGGGAATGTAAAATAAAAACGGAGCCAAGGCAGTTGCTTAGTAAAGTAGCCGGCCTGCAACTTACCGAAATGAACGATGTGGAAACATGCTGTGGTTTTGGCGGTACGTTTGCCGTTAAGTTTGAGCCCATCAGCATCGCCATGGCCGACCAGAAAGTTACCAATGCCGAAGCCACCGGAGCCGACTACATCATCAGCACCGACATGAGCTGCCTGATGCATATAGACGGCTACGCCAAGGCCAATGGCAAAGCCATACAGTCGCTGCATTTGGCCGATGTACTGGCAAGCGGGTGGTAGGCTAAATGTATAATGAGATAATTGACAATGGATAATTTCCCTCGCATCAATTATGCTCATTATCAATTACTGAATTGTCTATCTGTCTACTATTTCATTATCAATTATCTATTAAAAAATTATCCATTAAAT
>JAYUTQ010000275.1:0-1641 GCA_043755055.1 Chitinophagaceae bacterium
CACTTCCAATTGGAAACATTAAAAAACTAACAGCCTGACAAAACGAAGCCATGTACTAGCTGTAAAAATATTCACACATCCTCATATAGTACAAAAACCTGCTCAAACTAATAGGGTTTTGTATAAAATGCTTGCAGGTCTGAATTCTTCTTTTGTCTTTAATTAGCTACTTTTTATCAAGGCGGGTAAATGTAAAAGATTGCTTTGTTCGGCAGCGGTCGCTGCCATAATTATAGGTCTTAGCGAAGACGCTTGGACCTAAAATAATAGCAGCATCCGCTGGTGAATAATTTTAAATAATCATCTTAAAACAAAAAAACCCTGCTCAAACGAACAGGGTTTTGTATAAAATGCTTGTAGGTCTTATTTCTTCTTTTCGTCTTTGGAAGCTGTTTCTTCCTGCTTCAACTGACGGGTCATTACCACACTTGCCATTGGAATACGTGGTGAGTTCATAATTTCTATGTTAGGAATTACGACATCCTGAACACGAATATTACCGTTCAGTTCCAGCTTGCTAATATCCACTTCGATGTTTTCACGAAGGTCTTTAGGCAAAGCTTTAACTTTTAACGACTTGATTTTGGTAATTAAACGACCACCTTTTTTTACACCTATAGATGTACCAGTGTATTTAACCGGCAATGTAGCAACTACTTTTTTGTCTTCTACCAACTCTAAAAAGTCGATATGCTCCAAAGCGTCGCTTACTTTGTTGAATTGCAGGTCTTTCATAATGCACCTGTAGGTTTTGCCATCTACCAAAACTTCAGCTACCTGAAATTCTGATGTATAAACCAGGTTTTTAAAGGCCGTAGCCGGGGCAGAAAAGTTAATTTCTGCAGCACCACCGTAAATTACAGCAGGCACCAGGTTCTGAGAGCGAAGTACACGGGTGGCTTTTTTCCCGTAATCGGTCCTCAAAAGTCCTTCGATTGTAATTGATTTCATTTTAAAAATTTTGAGCGGCAAAAGTAGGGGAAAGCACCGAGTAACGGGCTTACTAATTTGCCTAAAGGAAGTCCCGGCTACAGTTTCCGAGATAATGAGGCCATTGCAGAGGCCTTTAAGTCATCGTATCGGTCAAAAACGGACGCTATGCTAACGTAATATCAGTGATTTGTTTTAACCGTTCTTCACTAGAAATAAGCTTACCCTTGCCTATGCAAAAAAAGTTACTTGTTTTTGGTGCCACCGGCAACACAGGTTTGGAACTGGTAAGGCAGGCTTTAAACGCCGGCCATTCCATAACAGCTATTGTGCGTAACGATGCAGCCTTAATAGCTTTCAGCGGTTTAAATATTGTAAAAGGCAATATCTACGATGGCCATTTTATTACAGATATGCTTTTAAAAATAAGGCCCGATGTTATAATCAGTTGCCTTGGCGTACACGGCACCAATGCCTTTAATCGTACCAAACTGTACTCCGAAACCATGACTGTATTTTTAAAAGCCATGGAGGCCGCCGGTGTTACCAAACGGATCGTTTGCATATCCAGCTGGGGTAGCAAAAAAGCACCAGAAAACAACTGGATTTTGCAATGGATTTTAAAGCCGGTTCTGTTTGCCGGCTTTATACACGATATGGCTTTAATGGAAACCATCCTCGAAAAAAGTGACCTGGATTATACCATTGTTA
>JAYUTQ010000276.1:0-3611 GCA_043755055.1 Chitinophagaceae bacterium
ATACATTTCCCAAGGCTGGAGCCTTGAGTTAGTAAAGTGGGTGTATAATGAAATTGGCTGTAAGAAATAAATAAAACAGATTAGGTTCATTTTAAAAAACTATTGACCAATGACTTACTGACCCAATGACAATTTTTTAAAATTTCAACACCTTCTGCTCCACACTCCACTCTTTCAGCTTCTCCCCTTTTACGTTCAGAAATTCCACTTTTAGCATCCGGTTATTTCTGGCACCACTAATGGTTACTTTAGAAAAATTCTGGATGTTTTCCACACCTATCACCCGGTATTTATTATCTCTTTCAGGACCGCCAAAAAGATGGCTGCCACTTGTTAACGGGCTGCTGGTAATATCGTACAGCGGATACATACCGGCCTGTTTTACTTCTATCACTTCGCTGTGGTGGCGGTCGCCATCAAAAAACAAAACACCATTTATTTTATTGTCTTTTATAAATTTTTTCAGTTCGTCCAGTTCGGCGGGGTAATGGGCTGCACAGTCGAATGGGCTTACGGGATTGAGTACCTGGCTGCCGGTGGCAATCATTTTAAAACTAATCATAGGATTGGCATTGCTGACCAACAACGAATTTTTCAGCCATTCCATTTGCTTTTTGCCCCACATTAATTTATCGGCATTCGGTTGGCCGTTAATGCTATCGGCCGTAGCATCGGCACTACGAAACCAGCGGTCGTCCAGCATAAAAATATCAAGGTCGTTTTTGGTTATTTTGGAATAGATCCCTTCGCCGTTTTCACCATAGCTGGGGTTGGTCCAAAAATCCATAAACACTTTGCGACTTGTTTGTTTTAGCGGATAAGTTTTGTCGGCATCGTTCCAGCCATAATCGTGGTCGTCCCAAATGGCGTAGTGCGGCATACTCTTCCAGAAATTTTGCAGTATGGGCAGGCTCCGGGTGAGGCTGGCACGGTAGTACAGGCCCCAATCGCTGTAGTAATCTACTTCACGGGTGTACCAATTGTCGCCCAACCACAGCATAAAAGAGGCAGGCGTTTTGGCCATGGTTTCAAAAATGGCACTATCATTTCCGTAGGGTGTTCCGGGGCGGTCGTACTTAGGCTCGTTAAAGTAAGAACAGCTGCCCGTAAGGAATGTAAAATCGGGTGCCGGTTTGCGGTATTGCCACAGTTCCTGGGTTTTAAAAGTGCCGGAAATGGTTTGTGTTTTAGCACCTTTCGCATTCAGCACTTCCATTTCGTAACTGTATTCTGTGCCAGGTTCCAGGTTGGTAAAAGTGTAGGTTTGGGTAAAAGCGTACAGGTCTTTTGCCAATGTATTTTCTTGGGCAATGGCTGGTGTCGCTTTCTTTTTATCTCCATCTTTTGGCCAGCACTTTACGGTGGCACTGCCAAAGCGTTGGGTATGTTCTACCCAAATGGTGGCCGTTCTAAAATCCACATGGCCGAGCATGGGGCCGCTTTTTAATTGTGCCAAAAGAGCCAGTGGTAATTGGCAGAGAATCAGGAAGACTGCGATGGTGTTTTTCATCCAATATTTTTTAAGGTGGGAAGGTAAGGCGTATAGGTAAAGGAATTGTGAAGGAGGCCGGAAACATGGCCTTTGGAAAGATTAAAATATTTCCAAAAACCCGTACTCTGCTGATAGCCACAAAGCTTCAATATCTGCCCGATGCCTGATCAACAGTGCTTCTAAATAAGAAGTGCTTTGATTACCGGTTCTAAGTAAAATTACTTTAGGTGGAAACCCCTTTGCATTGGCCAGATTAAGAAAATCATCATCATTAATTATGATAATAAGATCATTTTGAAGGGCATAATTCCATATTTCAGTGTCCTTTGCAGGCACTGTTAAACCAATATGGTCAACATGATAACATTCGCTAAAATATTCTGAAAGCCTGGCTGTGAGCCGCCAGGAAATATTGGCATCAAGCAGCAACTTCATTGGCGTGGGCAGCTATAATTTTTATAAAAGATTCCCTGTTGGCAGCAAAAGCCAATGCAGCAGAGATATGCTCCTCCTTTAAAAGTGGGAAGTCTGCAATAATATCGGCATGAGACATTCCTGATGCCAGCCATTGCAAAATATCGGCTACGGCAATTCTAGTTCCAATAATGCAGGGTTTACCAAACCTTATTTCTGAATTAATTGCGATGTATGATGAAAATTCTTTCATGAGATAAAGTTAGGATTTTTTAAAGGTGGGTTATAAAAGAAAAATATTGTGGCGTGATTTATCAAATGCAACTATGGAAAAACATCCTTCTCTGTATCTTGGTACAACAAATCCCAAAACTTTCATGAAACAATTGTTCCTTTTTATAGCTGTCAGCTTATTTATTGGCTGCAGCGAGCCGATTGTGTACCCGCCGGGTGGGTACGATTATCCGAAGGAAGTGAAGGGGGATGATACAAATTTTTATTATTTGCCAATAAAAAATATCCTTTCTAGAAAAGATTCATTTAGAACAGCACAGGGATATAGGTTTTACAGGGCTGTAAGTGAACCAAATCTCAGTATGATACCGATGGAAAATGAAACGTTCAGAGTTTCATATTTTACAGCATTTGGTGAATTTATTATTGTCTCTTTATATGCAAATATTATTACTGTAAAAAAAGGCAATGCCTTTGAGATATATGATGAAAATAAATCAACGCTTTCGATTACAGAAAACTATCATCTTGGATTTTTAAGTGAAAATTTTCCAGTAGATACTACTGGTAAATCGAATCGGAAGAAAAAATATTTGGATTCAATGACAAGATTATTCCCTGAATTATTAGATGTTAATTACTACAAACAGCTATCGATAAAACAAAACGTTTTAAATTCCCAATTTAGTTACCAGACAAGAAAAACTATTATCTCTCAAACAGCCTTCCATTCGTTAATAACAGACCTTAATGCTTCCGGCTTTTGGTTACTCCCTTATGAACAAAAAGAAAGTTGTGGAGGCCGTGATGAAGCTACGGATGGCGATGGCTTTACTTTTGAGGCGAATACAAAAACAAAATACCAGATAGTTACTTACAGCGATTGCTACGACACCACTAGGTTTGCAAAAGCTTGTCAAAAACTATTTAATCTTGCTGGTTTGGGTAAAGAACTTATTTATTACAGCGGAAATGACAAATCCAACTAACACTCCTCATGCAAGCCTACATCGCCATCAGCTTCTCCCAACGCCCTTTCTTATCAGAAGCCCTGCAAGCCATTACCGTAGCTTTACAACACCACAATATCCTGCCTTTTGTTTTTGTAGATCAATACCGTTTTTCCCAACATCAGGAAAAAGAAATGATGCAGCAGGCCTTTACTGATATTGATGCATCGGCCATCCTTATTGCTGAAACTTCCGAAAAAGCTATCGGCATTGGGGTGGAAGTGGGCTATGCCAAAGCCAAAAACAAACCCATTATTTACCTGCGGCACCAATCTGCCGAACATTCCACCACCGTGGCCGGCAGCAGTGATTTTCAGATTATTTATCAGCATGCCGCCGATTTAAAGCAGCAGTTATTGGAAATTTTGAAAAAATAATGGGCCAAAAACGGTTCTATCCACTTTTTTTCAGCAATACGTTTTCTGCTATCATCCGTATAAGTGTTTGTGCCTAAATTGCTT
>JAYUTQ010000277.1:0-3610 GCA_043755055.1 Chitinophagaceae bacterium
TTTACATGAAATATTTTAAGCTTTTTATTATCAGCATTATTGTTTTTGGGACGCTGATTTTTTTACTCTCTTTATTGTTTCCGGCGGTTACATATGTAAGCCGTGCAAAGAATATTGCCGGGCCACATGATACGGTACAAAAGGCCCTACCACAGCTTTTCTCCAAGGCATTTAACCAACAGGATTTGGTTAGCATAAAAGACTTTTCGGCCAACAGCGACACCCTTCATTTTGCTATAAAAGATCAAGATCAGGTAAGCGGTGCTTTGGCCGTATATGCCATGGGGCAAGATTCTACCACTTTGCAGGTGTTTTACCAAATAAAAGTGCCATGGTACAAGCCATGGCAAAAATTTGGTTTGATGATAAACGAACAGAAATACGGCCCAAGCCTCGATACTGCCATCAGCAGAATAGATATGTTTTAAATAGGCGAATCCAGCAATACTTTTGGCTGCATCAGTTCGGCAACATTTACCTTTTCTATACCCAGCACATCGCACCAATTCAGGAAAGTGGCATGCACTTCATCCAGTGTTTGTTTTTGCTGTGGCGTAAGTTCTAATGCATGTGCCCGGCTGATGGTGCGTACCGGCAAGCCCCTTTTGGCCAAAAAATATTTGGCACTCATCGGGTACGCCACATGTATCAGCGGATCCACTTTTATGATTTCCTGTTGCAGCCAATCCACTTGTTCCTGCATATCGGGGTTGGCGGCATTGTTCACCATCCACACCAGCACTTCGGGGTAAAAATTGCCAGAAATAGAGCTCATTCCCTTTGCCCCGTTCCTGATGGAAAAAGAAGCATTCGGGCTATGGGCATCGTAAAATTCAAAGGCAGGATTGTTGATGGCTTTGGCTATTTCCAGCTTCGTTTTTACCTGCGCCTGTTCTATCGACGTGTCTTTATGGTACACAAAACGCCCGGTTTGCATCAGAATTTCAAACACGTTGGCACTCAAAATTCTCTTGTATGGAGCCGGACATTCGTACATGCCCATGGGTATGCCCGGCGTAAGGGCCAGCAACTTATTAAAGTTTTTCAGCAGCACATCATCGCCGTCTTCTATGTTGGCAAAATGGCCCGTAATCAGTATCACGGCATCAATGCCGGTAGCATAAATTTTCTTTGCAAATTCGGCCTTGTCTTCAATGGTGAGGCCAAAGGAACCGGTGGCCACAATCGGCACACGGCCCCTTACATAGTTCACAATATGCTGCGTTAGTTCCAGCCGTTCATCTTCGCTGATGCTGTACATTTCGCTGCTGAGGCAGTTGGCAAAAAAGCCCTTTACACCGGCCGCCAGGTAAAAATCCACGAGCCTTGAAACCGCATCAAAATCCACTTTCGCCTTCAGGTTAAAAGGCGTAATCATTACCGGCACAAACTTTTTTTCAAGGGCAGCCATAACTGTATTTTAATTGTATAAAACTGCCATATAAACCCCGCTTTTGCAATGCAGGAAAACACTTTTGTGCTGTACTATTTTACTTTTTTACATCGAGTCTTTGCGAGGTTCTTGCCGAAGCAATCTTTGGGGCTGTGGTCTTAGGAACATTGATAGACGCCTGTTCGGGCTATTCGCTACAAGTCCTCCTTCGCTGCGCTGCGTCCGGGCTTTCCGCTACTATCCCGCAGCCCTTGGGCAATTTGAATTCTATTTGGCTAAACAAGATTCGAAAGAGATTGGTTCAAGCGTCCGCTTGGACCCAAAACATGGCAGCGTCCGCTGCCGTATAAAATAAAGAAATAATTATTTCGGCAGCGGACGCTGCATTATGACAGGTCCAAGCGGACGCTTGAACCATTTGGAAGATCTGCTTGGACCCAAAACAGGGCAGCGTCCGCTGCCGTATAAAATATAGAAATAAATATATCGGCAGCGGACGCTGCATTATGACAGGTTTAAGCGGACGCTTGAACAAATACGGTTAGTTGTTACAATCAGTTACCACTTTTAGGAGTAGCCTTTACATCACCACTACTTGACAGAATATAATTGAGTATTACCTCTTTACCACCCACCCAAATAGAATAGACACCTGCCGGAAGGGTGCTGATACTGCAATTAACATTAGGATCGGTAACCGCACTGTAGGTTTTACTATCAGCCGATTTATAGGTAACGGTAATGTTTGCAGCCGGGTTTTTTAACTGTTGCTGTTTGGCACTTAATTCTTTAGAGGCACTTTTGAACTGGCTGCCAGCATTACCTGTAAACACAATTTTATTGGAAACATTACAATTGTCACATCCCTTTACACCTTGACTTCTTAACCCCTTTGCTGTAACCGTGTATCCACCGTTAGCTGTAGGGTCTATCTGTATTTCAAAGTCGGTAAGGTTTACGGTTTCCGGGCTGGTAGCAAGTCGCAAATTAGAATGGCTGGGCCCACCATGATTTTTTCTCCCTCTTTGCTGAACTTCATTTTGGCCGTTACCTGTTTTTTGAGCTACAGTGGTAAGGTAAAGGCCGCTTATTAAAAGCGTAAGCATTTATTTTTGCATTTGCATGGTATTTGTTTTAGGGGTTAGATGATTTTTATTGGTTAAAAAACTGGAATAAATATACAGTGTCTGTTTATAGTTCCAAATATCCTTTTTGGGTATCCGATTCCGGGCGGGGTTTTTAGAGTAGCCACACCATGCTATCAACCACTAACCTGCCGCCCCTTCCTTTCTCAATTCCATCACTAAAGTCACTTCAAAGCCATTGGGCACCTCTACGTTGTTTTCGTATTTTACAGATGGCTGAACCGTAACTCGTAATTGGAAATACCCGCCTTTTTTTCCATAACCTTTATTGAAAACCTGATAGGTGGCTCCATCTTCGGTTTCTTCTGCATACGCTTTGTATTTCTGCAAAGCCAGGCATTTGGCAAGTTGCTTTTTCACTTTGTTGTAATACGCCAATGCATCTTTCATTTCCGGGTAGCCTGCTTTTCCGTCTACGTAGGTAAACTTACTTTCTTTACTAAATCGATAAGTACATGTTTCAAAACCCACAATTTTCCTTTTGCTACTGAACTCCGTTTCATCAATACTTTGCCTGGGAAGTGTTTTGAAATTGTTTGTCAATTGTTGTTGCCAAAACTGAACTTCGGTACAATCTAATACACGGTTGGATGCGGTTTGGCCAAAACTAAAAAAGCCATAAACACATGTCGCTACAAATAATAAAAGAATTTTTTTCATAGGGTAAAATTAACTTAGTAAAAAACTAGCTGCATACCCACCAACCCGTATTTATTGGGTTTAAGTAACGTTTTGTAACAGCTTATAGAAAAAAGCAGCTGGTTCAAGCGTCCGCTTGGACCCAAAACATGGCAGCGTCCGCTGCCGGATAGAATAAAAAAAATATTTCGGCAGCGGACGCTGCCTTATTATAGGTCCAAGCGGACGCTTGAACCAATTAGAGGTCCGCTTGAACCAATTAGAGGTCGGCTGCCGTAAAAAAAAGAAGAACACTATCTTCATCCCATGAGCCGTAGATACAAATTTTGGGATAGTAACAAAATGTACTTCATCAGCTTTGCAACAATAAACTGGATTGATGTATTTACCAGAAACGAATACAGAGACATACTTTTAGACAGTTGGAAGTTTT
>JAYUTQ010000278.1:0-3601 GCA_043755055.1 Chitinophagaceae bacterium
CTAATATTTTTGGTTCCTTAGAGCGTAGTAAATTTATTTTCAGGGATACGTTTGAAAAAGTGCAACGGCTGATAGAACTAAAAAGCGACCCGATAAAAGCTATTAAACATCCCATTGATAATTTTAGTACAGGCCTTGCGGCACTCAAAGCATTGCCTTTAAAAAATCCTCTAAGTAAGCCGGTTTTATACGAAGAAATCAACATCAGCGATTTGCCGCTGATACAGCATTGGCCTATGGATGGCGGCGCTTTTGTTACACTGCCGCAAGTGTACAGCGAAGACATGGATGCACCCGGAATTATGAAAAGCAACCTGGGCATGTACCGCATACAACTTACCGGAAATGATTATGTGTTGGATAAGGAAATTGGTCTGCATTACCAGCTTCACCGTGGCATTGGCGTTCATCAAACCAAAGCAAATAAAAAGGGCCTGCCCTTAAAAGTGAGTTGCTTTGTAGGCGGGCCGCCATCACATGCCTTATCTGCCGTGATGCCTTTGCCCGAAGGTATCAGCGAAATGACTTTTGCCGGAGTGCTTGGAGGAAGGCGATTCAGGTACACATATGAAGATGGATTTGCAATTAGCACCGATGCCGATTTTGTAATTACAGGCGAAGTATATCCAGGAGAAAATAAACCCGAAGGGCCTTTTGGCGACCACCTAGGCTACTATAGCTTAAAGCATGATTTTCCGCTAATGAAAGTGCATAAAGTGTATGCAAAGAAAAATGCCATTTGGTCGTTTACCGTAGTAGGCAGGCCGCCTCAGGAAGATACCAGTTTTGGAGAATTGATACATGAACTAACAGGAGCAGCCATACCGCAGGAAGTGCCCGGCCTTAAAGAAGTGCATGCAGTAGATGCTGCCGGGGTACATCCCTTGCTGCTGGCTATTGGCAGCGAAAGATATACGCCATATACACCTGCCAAACAGCCCGCCGAAATACTCACCATTGCCAATCATGTTTTGGGCACCGGACAGTTAAGTCTGGCTAAGTTTTTATTTATTACGGCCGACGATGAAAACAAGTTAACTACCCACAACGTGCAGCACTTTATGGAGTACCTGCTGCAGCGGATAGACCTTACAAGAGATATTCATTTTTATACCAATACCACTATTGATACACTGGATTACAGTGGCGTAGGGCTTAACAGTGGCAGTAAAGTAGTATTTGCCGCCTACGGCGAAATAAAACGGCAACTAGCAACAGAAGTGCCGGAAAGTGTAAAAAATCTGTCTGGCTTTGAGAACCCAAAATTGGTGATGCCCGGTGTAATTGCTATTCAAACAAAAGCTTTTGTTACTTACGAATCAGCAAAAAAAGAAATGGAAGTAATGGATGCACAATTGAAACCTTTTACAGGTTCGCTGCAGGAATTACCGTTTATAATTGTATGCGATAACAGCAATTTTGTGGCTGAAAATCTTCGAAATTATTTATGGGTAGCCTATACTCGTTGTAACCCAAGCCACGACATTTATGGCATTGATAGCTTTACAGAAAACAAGCACTGGGGATGCCGTGGACCATTAATTATAGATGCACGGATAAAGCCACACCATGCCCCACCGGTAGAAAAAGACCCGGCAATAGAAAAGAAGATTGATCGGTTGTTTGAAAAGGGTGGAAGTCTTTTTGGGATTTAAAAATCAGAAAAGAGGTATCCTCGTTTATAACGTGTTATACGCTTCTGTTTTACAGCGACTTCTTTGTACCATTTCCCCCAGGTGTGCCGAATTATAAAAGCCAAACAGTTGCCTGCAGAAAGGATAATTACGTTAGGCTCAATGTTTTAAAATGAAAGAAACCAGCCATGGTTTCACAAAAATCAGCAGCCCCTATGAGGCGGAAGCTTAAACATTTTAAACCAGCTAAAATGATAAAGTGGCAATGCTCATTCTTTAGCACTATTTTCGATGCCTCATAATACTTCGGTAAAGCTGCAAAGCAAAACTGAAAAAATGGGGCTGACCGGTTTTGACAGCAAAGATCTTTGTACGTGTAAGCATGCAGTGCGTTGGATAATTAGCACTTTAATCTGAATACTCAAAACTCAAATGGCAATACTACGTATGCCATGGCTGCCTAATCAGAGATTAGACATCCATTAGGGCCGCCGAACAGGCTTGCCTTTTGCCATGTTCCGCCGCCGACTCAAAACAAAAAGAGGCTGCTGCAACCGAAGGCTGTGACGGTTGCTTAAGATTATACAGCTAAGTGCCATGTTGGTAGGTTGAGGTCCTGCACGGTGCCGACAAATAATCATCAAATAAGCATGTAGAAAACGTATGGCGAATTTGTTTGGACCAGGGTTCGACTCCCTGCAGCTCCACAAAAAAGCCCTCCAATGCACACTGCGGAGGGCTTTTTTATTGTGAGGTACATTTTACACCTTCTTCTTTTTTAACTGCAAATAATCTAAAAAGTACAGCACCTTAAACGAGAAGTTATTGTTTTGGCTGGCATCTAAAGTGGTGCCAAGGTTTTTAATGTAGCCATTGTCTATCATGCGGTTAAAATCGTAAATGGAATTTTTCCAAACCACATTTATAAAACTGCCGGGGGCAAACTGCCATGTAAATACAGCATCTACATTAAAGGCATTGTAGTTTTGATTTGTATTGTTGGTATAGCCTGTTTTTGGAGCTAAAGTGCCATCCGTATTCAGGTTAAAATATTCTTTGTAATCCACAAGGCTCCAATAATGGCGAACACGGGTGGTAAGGCCTACTTTGTTATTAAAATTGTATTTAAAATTCAGGGTGTTTTCAATCGTGTTCCTATCTCTGCGGCCAAATACAGGGTTGCCATCACTGCCTTGCGTGGCATAGCCTACATTATTGTATTGCGGCTCCAGCATAATGCCATGGCTCAACGAAAATTTATCGCTAAAGCGGTATTTCTGATTTAAGTTTAACTGCAGCTTGTAGCCATTAAAATAGCTGCGGTTTACATAAAAAAACTCTGAGGAAACACTATACTTTTTTGCATCATTGGTTTCTACCCATGCACCCATGTAGGCACTTTTCCATCCTTTAAAAAACAAACCATCTTTTCTTGGTTCGTAAAAGTCGTTGCCGCTAGGTTCGTAACCCATAAAAAAGCCGGTAAACCAAAGGTTTTTTAATTGGCCATTTGCACCAAAATTAAAACTGGCATTTTGGTAAGCAGTAGGTTTATAGCGGCGTGAATAACTGGCATTAAAATTCATATTAATGCGGTTGTACCAGCTGCCGGGTTTTATCCATCTATAGCCCACCCACAGGTTATGATCTAAAAAATTATTGATGGTAAAATAGCCAAGGTCGTTGCTGTTAAATGTAGCATTGGTAAGGCTTTGCGATAGATTAAAGTTAAAACGCCCACTTGTTTTACCAAAGTACAGTTCGTGGCTATAGCCGGTTTGGTTTTTGCCATTGGGCAGGTAGCCAATAAGATTACTGCTGGCCAATTTTCCGCCAACATTCCACATGTTTTTTTTGTCGTTAAAATCGAATAATGCAGCAGAAACATTGGCATCATAATCGTTTCCGCTGCGCCATACATTGGTATTTACAAAACTTATACTGCTATTGTGTTTTAGCGATTGGTT
>JAYUTQ010000279.1:0-1633 GCA_043755055.1 Chitinophagaceae bacterium
CTTACCTCGTAACCCAGGCCCAATGTGTACTGCGATGGAATATTTTCACCTTCAGCTTTATTCCACTTACTACCACCGGGATTGTAAATATTAACCCCGGCATGTATTTTTTCTGTAAGATGAAAAACGGCTCCGGCGCTGGCATTAATGCTGCTGGCCTTACCATACCCATTACCCTGATTTACCGAATGGTAATTAAACTGAGCACCAACATCTATTTTTTCGCTTACCTGCAAGCCATAGCCAAGCGAAAGCTGCATTTGGTTGTATAAACTAAAGCCATAATAATTACCGTGTAAGGCAAAAGCGCCTCTTTTGGTTTTGTACCCAACAGAGCCTGTATATAGGTTAAGCTGGTCTTGTAAAAACCTTCTTTCGGCATAAATACCGGCGCCGGAGTTAGGCAATTGTGCCAATGCCGCTGCATTATTTCTGGTGGCATACAAATCCACATTGTTTTTAGAATATACGCCCAATGCCGGGTACCGGGCAGCCACCATTTGGTTAATGGGTTGTGCAAGGGCATTAAAACCAAGGCAAATGAAAAATAGGACCTGTAGTTTTTTCAAACAATTAGTTTTCACCAAATTAAAAGCTAAAAAATGATATGGAGAAAAAAGTTTAAGGTTTAGAAGTTTAGAGTTTATAGTAAAGACCATTTGCTGAATTCTCTAACAATTAACCCTAAACTTCTAAACACTAAACATATAAACCCTGCCTTTCTGAACCTTATCTTTGCCGCCATGCAACTTTTAGATGGAAAATTAGCATCCGCAGCCATTAAAGCGGCGCTTAAAGAAAAGGTAGAAAACCGGTTATCGGTTGGTAAAAGGGCACCGCATCTGGCTGCTATTTTGGTGGGCACCGATGGAGCCAGCGAAACCTATGTAGCTTCCAAAGTAAAAAACTGCGCCGAGCTTGGCTTCGAAAGCACTTTTGTGAGGTACGATTCCTCCGTAAGCCAGGAAGAATTACTGGCCAAAGTAACCGAGCTTAACAATGATGACAGCATAGACGGCATATTGGTACAACTGCCGCTGCCTAAGCATATTGCAGCCGACACAGTAATTGAAACAATTGATCCACGAAAGGATGTGGACGGTTTTCACCCCGTAAATGTTGGGCGTCTAACGCTTGGGTTGCCCACTTTTGTATCGGCTACGCCGTACGGTATTATGCTTATGCTGGAATATTATAAAATAGATACCCGTGGTAAACATGCTGTGGTAATAGGCCGCAGCAATATTGTAGGCAGGCCCATGAGTATTTTGCTAAGCACCCAAAGCTCGTATGGTAATTGTACGGTTACACTCTGCCACTCGGCCACAAAAAACCTGAAAGAAATTTGCCTGCAGGCAGATATTGTGGTGGCAGCCCTTGGCAAACCTGAATTTTTAAAAGCTGATATGGTAAAAGATGGCGCCATTGTAATAGATGTAGGCATTACCCGTGTACCCGATGCCACTAAAAAAAGCGGCTATGCCCTAAAAGGCGATGTGTCTTTTAATGAAGTGGCAGCCAAAGCATCGTACATAACACCTGTACCCGGCGGCGTAGGCGTAATGACCATCGCCGGACTGATGCAGAACACATTTGAAGCATGTGAGCGGAATAATGGATAATTGATAATGGT
>JAYUTQ010000280.1:0-8199 GCA_043755055.1 Chitinophagaceae bacterium
AGGTGTTAGTGGCAATAAAATTTACGATTTGTATTTACGCATTGAAGAAGATGTGCTGGCAAAGCAGCCCGAAGTGGTTTTTATTTATGTAGGTGTAAACGATGTTTGGCATAAAGCAACAAGCGGCACTGGCACCGATGCCGATAAGTTTGAAAAATTTTACAATGCAGTAGTTACAAAATTACAGGATAAAAATATCCGTGTCGTCCTTTGTACACCTGCGGCTATTGGCGAAAGAACCGACCATACCAATCAGCAAGATGGCGACCTAAATGCTTACTCAAATATCATCCGTCGTATAGCCCAACAAAAAAACTGCGAACTGGTAGACCTTCGCAAACAGTTTCTTGCATACAACGTGGAGAATAATAAAGAGAATAAAGAAAAAGGAATCTTAACTACAGATAGGGTTCACCTTAACGATGCCGGCAATCAGTTTGTAGCCGATGCTATGATGGCTGTGCTTTTCTCAAAATGAACAAATAATATTTTGTAAAAAACCATTTCTTTACGGCATGAACCACGACCAAACCACTTTTAAACAAGCTGCCGAAATGCTACAGCAGCAAGGCTTTACCATAGTTAAGCATGATGCTGAACGCCCATGGGGCGGTTTTTATGTAATAGACGAAGCCCAGGCAGCCCAGTTTGCCGCTTACTATTTTCCCGATGAAAATTTTGAAGCCCTTAAGATTACGGAAAAGCTGAGCCCTAAAATTTTGATGGTGGCGCCCAACAAACGATTAAGCTGGCAATACCACCACCGCCGTGCCGAAATTTGGAAATGCATTGGCGGCACCGCAGCCGTAGCCACAAGCGATACCGACGACGAAGCGGAGCAGCACATACTTCAGCCAGGTGATATTATTAAATTGTATCAGGGTAAACGCCACCGCTTGATTGGCCTCGATACCTGGGGCGTTATTGCAGAAATTTGGCAACATACCGACATTGAAAATCCCAGCGATGAAGATGATATTGTTAGGGTGCAGGACGATTTTGGGAGATAAAAATTTTGGTCCCAAACGAGGTGACTAGTGCTGTATATAGCCATTTACGGTTTGCATCCATCCTTTCAATAACATTGCATAACCTTTTACACAATGCAAAGTTGTTGGTAGATGGGCCTGATAAACCATGTGGTACATCGTCTTTTTTACAAGCCTTTTTTTGCTGGCCTATACTTATGTAGGCTATGGCTTGTTCATTTCTTTTTGTAATCTTTTTCGCAAAAACAGGATGGACATTGGCTTTCCTGACGACTGGCCTGCCGTTACCCTGGTTGTAGCAGCCTACAACGAAGCCGATTGTATAGCGCAAAAAATTAGTAACAGTTTGCTTTTAGATTATCCGGCAAATAAATTACAAATCCTTGTTGTAAGCGATGGAAGTACAGATGGAACCGATGTTATTGCCTCAAAACACAGGTATGTTCAGTTGCTCCATCAGCCACAAAGAATGGGTAAAACGGCAGCCCTTAACCGTGCCATGACTTTTGTAAAGTCGCCCCTCGTTATTTTTTCCGATGCCAATTCGCTGCTGAATAAAGAGGCTGTAAAATTTATAGTCAGGCATTTTGAAGATAGCCATGTGGGTGGTGTAGCCGGCGAAAAAAAGATTATTGATGCAGGCTCTTCTGTGGGCAAAAGCGAAGGCATTTACTGGCGTTACGAATCGCAGATGAAGCAACTCGATGCAGGGTTTAACACCGGCATAGGTGCGGCAGGTGAGTTGTTTGCCATGCGTACCCATTTGTACAATCCACTGCCCGATGCTATTTTGCTAGACGATTTTGTGCAATCTATACGGCTGCCCCTTAATGGCCACCGGCTGGCCTACGAGCCCAATGCCTATGCACTCGAAGGCCCGTCGCTTTCCTTTGCCGAAGAGTGGAAACGAAAGGTGCGTATTGCAGCAGGAGCCTGGCAAACCATGTTTTTGTATCCTTCATTATTTGCCTTTTGGCAGCATCCGCTCATTAGTTTTCAGTTTATCAGCCGCCGGTTTTTTAGGTGGGTTATTTGCCCCATAGCATTGATAACGTTGTTCATCAGCAGCTATTTTTTGTGGTCAACGGGTACTCATTTTTACACTACTTTTTGGTGGGCACAGGTGTTATTTTATACACTGGCACTCGTAGGCTGGCTGTACCAATATACCGGCCGCACTGGTTGGTGGCTGCTACTGCCTTTTTATTTTTCTTTTACCAATCTGGCCCAACTTGCCGGCCTCGTAGCATGGCTTAGCGGCTCCCAAAAAGCAGCGTGGACAAAAGCTAAGCGGTTTAAGGTGTAGGGTTTAGAAGTTTAGAGGTGTAGGGTTTAGAGGTTTAGTGTTTGGTTTTTAAGGTTCCGTATTTGGGGTACTGAAGCTGTTAGCATTTTTATAAAAGATTTGGACATTTTGATCTGTGGGAGGCTTTTTACCAGAAGCTTCCCAGGTATAAACCCAAAACTCCCAAACCCAAAACCCTGTTTCTTAAACCTCTAAACCTTAAACCTCTAAACTCTAAACTTCTAAACCCAAAACAGTTAAACCCTAAACGCATAACCTTTACATTTGTGTTTAAAAACAACACGTTGGTACAAGTAACAAACGAACTGATTGATCATCTGGCACACCTGAGTATGTTGCGGTTTGATGGTGATGAAAAAGACGCCATACGGCAGGATTTGGAGAAGATGATTGGCTTTGTGGAGAAACTGCAGGAAGTAGATACAACCGGTGTGGAACCTTTACGCCACATGAGTTTCGAAATAAACAAATTGAGAAACGACGAAGTAAAAGGATCTGTAAGCAGAGCCGAAGCCTTACAAAATGCAGGCAACCATACCGATGAATTTTTTATGGTTCCGAAGGTGATTTCGAGGTGATATCTATTTTTTTATAACCGTTGCCAGATGTACGATTTGTAATTTGTAGAGATGCTCATTTATGGCGTTTGCTATCCAATAAAAATGTGTCTGTAATTACTACGTTGTATCCTACTGCATAATTCCCCTCACATCTTAGAGTAAAATTCTAGCAGATATCCTGTAATGAAA
Organism: Chitinophagaceae bacterium; assembly: GCA_043755055.1. Classification (GTDB taxonomy): domain Bacteria; phylum Bacteroidota; class Bacteroidia; order Chitinophagales; family Chitinophagaceae; genus JAZKFT01. The sequence goes on from JAYUTQ010000280.1 coordinate 3,045, forward strand.
ATTAAAATACCTCCTTACCCAAATTTTAAAATCACTGAAGATGCTTATAACAGAGATGTAATATCTAATTCCGTGAGCAAAAATGACTCACAAGGCTTGACTAATCAACTTGTTATGGTCACGGAATTTAAAACAGGAGAAAGGCGAGTAATTAAGGCCAGACCAGTTAAATTTCAGAATAGCCTTTTTGTAACAGCATTTCCAAATCCAGTGCATCTATTTTTAAGCGTAGCAATTGAACATTACAACTACTCTGAAAAAATAAAGGAGACAAATTTTTTCAAATGCGGAAAAAAATGCGGCGACGATATTTATATATTAGATATAGAAGAAAACGGAACACACGATTGTTATAATCACTACGTCAAATACAGAGCAAGTAGTATCATTATGCTTGTAACAGCACTTGAAGCTTATTTGAACCACATTATAACAAATGACTTTGTATACAATACTACTAAAGACGGCAAGCATTTACAGTTAAGTAAGGGGAAAATAGAAAGCGCAAAAATCTCTTTTCGAGAAAAATTAACAAAAGTAATTCCACAATGGCTTGAGGACCCTGATTTTTGGAAAAGCTGTGGTGATATACAAGAAAATATTTTGGAGTTATATGAAAATCGGAGAGGCTTAATCCACTTGAAAACTAATTCACAAGATGACTTTGAGAGATACTTTTTAGTAATCGATAAAATGCTTGACCTAGATATTTCTACAGCAATAAATTCGACAATACAATTCATGAATTTCGCAACTAAAAATTTTGTTGAAATTGACCAATCACCAATCAACTAATCCCCAATCCCAAATGCAGGGCATCATTCACATAGAAGAAATACGGAAAAGCTACTTTATGGGCACTCAGGAATTACAGGTGCTTAAAGGTATTTCGATAGACATTTACAAGAATGAGTATGTGGCTTTGATGGGGCCAAGCGGCTCCGGTAAAAGTACCCTTATGAATATTATTGGCTGCCTCGACAGCCCAACCGGCGGCAAATACATCCTCAACCAAAAAGATGTAAGCCGCATGGCCGATGATGATTTGGCAGCCGTTCGAAACAAAGAAATCGGATTCGTATTTCAGCAGTTTAATTTATTGCCGAGGCTTACTGCTGTGGAAAATGTGGCCTTACCATTGGTGTACGCTGGCTTCACCAAAAAGCAACGCATCGAAAAAGCCCTTGCCATGCTGGAAAAAGTAAGCCTTACCGACCGCAGCCACCACAAACCAAACGAACTTAGCGGTGGCCAATGCCAGCGTGTGGCCATTGCCAGGGCTTTGGTAAACGATCCTTCAATAATACTGGCTGATGAACCTACCGGTAACCTCGATAGTAAAACTTCGGTAGAAATTATGGACATTTTTAGTGCCATACAGGCCGCCGGAAATACCGTGGTACTGGTAACACACGAAGAGGATATTGCAGCTTTTGCCAAACGGATTGTGAGGCTCAGAGATGGTGTTATTGAAACCGATACGACTAAAAAAGTTTTTGAGCCAATAAGTCAATAGGTCATTTTAACCACAAGGCTGGATTGTAAATACCGAACCTTCCATTTTTAATTTTGTTACAAAACTTATAAACGTAATACTCATTGGCTCTTTGACACAATGACAATCAAAAAAATGGCTTTGAAAATATATACCAAAACCGGCGATCTCGGAAAAACCTCACTAATAGGCGGTACCAAAGTACCCAAAAGCCATATTCGTATTGAAGCGTATGGCACAATTGACGAACTCAATTCGCATATTGGGTTGCTTACAGACCAGTTAAAACACGAACATACGAGAACACTTTTAAAGGAAATTCAGGATCGGCTGTTTACCATCGGCTCATCGCTTGCCTGCGATCCCGAACGGGAACCATTAATGAAAATTCCCGACCTGAAAGAAGCAGATGTTACGCTGCTGGAAACAGAAATAGACAAGATGAACGATGTGTTACCTGCCATGCGTTTTTTTGTGCTTCCCGGCGGACATGTAAGCATTAGCCAGGCACACGTATGCCGCTGCGTATGTCGCCGTGCCGAACGCCTTTGTGTAAACATGCAGGAACACGATCTTTTTGTAGAGCCGCTTGTTATAAAATACATCAACCGCCTTAGCGATTATTTATTTGTGGTAAGCCGCTATGCCGGCCATCTGCTAGGCATTGCCGAAATAGCATGGAAACCAAGGGTGTAAAAGATTTTTTTCTTCGCTTTGTCGTACGAGGATTAGTTTTAAAAAAAAGCCCGTCATTGCGAAGCCGGTTCTTGCCGGCTGTGGCAATCCCCATGAAAATGTAAGACCTGTTTGAATAATAAATAAACCACCAAAACGAATAGCTGGGGGTTGCCACGTGGGGGCAATCCCGGACATCCGGGACTCGCAATGACGACATAAACTTGTATCCTACAACAACCAGCTAATATCCTCAACCGGCGCAATTTCTTTACGGATAAGCAAGTTGGTTCCTTCTTCCATTTGCAGCAACATGCCTGGGCATTCTCCAATAAGATGCAGTAGGTTATTTTCAAACAGCAATGCAGTTCCTTCGGGCAGGCACATAATGCTTAGCCCCGGATTTTCTATTAAAAATTCGGTCAGGCGGTCGTCACGGGTTTCGCCGTTGTGGCCGGGTATTTTGTAGTTAAAATAATGTGGATTTAGCTGAAACGGAAACAAGCCCAACGCATTAAAACTCTTCGGTTCCACAATCGGCATATCGTTGGTGGTGCAAATGGTAGGCCCCGTAATATTAGAGCCTGCACTCCAGCCAATATAAGGTGTGCCTGCACTTACTTTATCCCTGATGGTATCGAGTACTTGAGCCTTGTAAATTTCGGCCAGCAGCTTAAAAGTATTGCCGCCACCTACCATTATTACATCGGCTTTAGCCATCGTAGCTTTGGCATTTTCGGGCAGTACGGTAATAATATTGAGGCCCAAAGCCGCAAGGCCCTTACGTACAGTTTCGGTATAGTCTTCGAAGCTTATAGATACTCCTGCAAAGGGTATAAAGGCAATGTTTAAAGTAGCATCACCCAAAAAGCTTTTAATAACCGGTGCGGCTGATTCTAAATAGCCTCCATTACCAACTCTGGAACTACTAAAAGCAAGAATTCGGGGAGGAGACATAGAGTGTTTCTTAAAGTTTAAAAAAATTGATTGGTAATAAATTGCAACAGTGTGTTTCCATTCCTACAATGATTACTCATGTATAGCAATTAAATGAACAAATGAATGACCTCCTTTATAGTATTGAAACTCTCAAGTCTTTGTTGCCATGAAGTTCCATCATAAAGTGGTGCAAATGTTTTAGGGTGTCTTTGTATATGAGCCAAGACTTTTGCTTTTATATCGTACAATGTCAATTGCTCAATTGGTTTAAGTTCAAAGGTTAGTTGTTCCATCACTTGGAAATGTTGAATGCATTTTAATAACCCGGCTCGTCCAACAACACTCCATGACATAATCTGAAATGATCTGCAGTTTGAATCAATGATAGATAGCCCGTCATAGAATTTTCCTGGCCTTTTGTAACTAAACCAAAATCTCTTTGCTTAATCCCATAAATATGAGAATCCTTTTCTTTAAAGGAAAGGATTGGAAAGGATATTTCCTCGAAATCACCCATTCTTTGTTTAGATTATTATTTTTTTACTCACTAATAGCCGCTATCCCCGGCAGCACTTTTCCTTCAAAATACTCCAGCATGGCGCCGCCGCCGGTGCTTACATAGCTTACTTTGTCGGCAAAGCCAAACTGGTTTACGGCACTTACACTATCGCCACCGCCAACAAGGCTAAAGGCGCCGTTAGCAGTAGCTTCGGCTACGGCCACAGCTATAGCCTTGGTACCTGTCTGAAATGTTGACATTTCAAAAACACCCATCGGGCCATTCCATAAAACAGTTTTGCTGCGGCGGATGACTTCTGCAAAAATGCCACAGGCTTTGGGGCCAATATCCAAGCCCATCCAGCCGGCTGGTATGGCATCGCTTGGGCGTAATTCGGTATTGGCATCAGCGGCAAATTTGTCGGCAATCACACTGTCTTCCGGCAGATGGATGCTCACACCTTTTTCGGTGGCTTTGGCCAGCAGTTCAATAGCCGTTTGTAGGCGGTCTTCTTCGCAAAGGCTGTTGCCTATTTGTCCGCCACGGGCTTTCATAAAAGTATAAGCCATGCCGCCGCCAATAATAATGTCTGTGGCTTTATCCAGCAGCATTTCTATAATCAATATTTTGTCTGAAACCTTGGCCCCGCCGATGATGGCAGTAAATGGTTTTTGTGATTGATGCAATACTTTTTCAGCACTAATTACTTCTGCTTCCATCAGCAGCCCAAACATTTTTTTATCAGCAGAAAAATATTTTGCAATTACGGCTGTGCTTGCATGTGCACGGTGGGCGGTGCCAAATGCATCATTTACATACACGGTTCCAAGTTTGCTCAGCTTTTCTGCAAAAGCTTCGTCACCTTTTTCTTCTTCTTTATAAAAACGAAGGTTTTCTAATAACAATACTTCGCCTTTGCCCAGCATATTGGCTGTAAGAAAAGCCTGTTCGCCAATGCAGTCATTTGCAAAAAATACTTTGGTTTCGCCACCCAATAATGCATGAAGGTGTTTTACCAAATGCTTTAGCGAATATTTATCAGCCGCACCATCTTTTGGGCGGCCAAAATGACTCATAAGTATAACACTACCACCATCTCCCAGTATTTTTTTTATGGTAGGTATGGTACCGGCCATCCGTGTATCGTCGGTAATTTCTAAAGCGCTGTTAAGCGGCACATTGAAATCTACACGTACAAGGGCTTTTTCGCCGCCAAAGTTGAAATCTGAAAATTTGGGCATGATGTTTATGTTAATGCTGTTGGTTATTACTAAACTATTTTAAAAATATACAGATGCAATGTAAGTGTATATGGCGTTTTTTTGAAAAATTGTACCTGTTGTAAAATGAGATATTAAGTGATTGCATTTATAAAATAATGCTGTTAACAAAACGAAAATGCTTTATTTGCGTTCTCGTTTTGTAAGTATTAAAAATGTGGGCCTGCTTTTAATTTATAGAATTAGGTATTTTATACGCAACGCATCTAGTAGGGTGGCCTCGAAAGAAAAGCGTAAAGAAAATTATGCTCGAAGCCGTTAAGAAGC
>JAYUTQ010000281.1:0-3587 GCA_043755055.1 Chitinophagaceae bacterium
AAGAAAAAATTCAAATCGTTTGAACACAGAAATCGCTTGAAACGCTTTAATAGCAATATCTTCAAAGAACTAATAATTTCGTCTTTAGGACGCTAGTGAAAACAAGTAAACTATAATCAGCTCATAGTATCAAATCTTAAATTCACTGTAGTCCAGTTTACTACGTTCCACCAGTTGGTTAGGTAATCGGCGCGGCGGTTTTGGTATTTAAGGTAATAGGCATGTTCCCACACATCTATAGCCAGCAATGGTATTCCTTTTACTTCTGCTACATCCATCAGCGGATTATCCTGATTGGGTGTACTTGTAATTTGTAATTTGCCTGCATTGTTCTTTATAAGCCATGCCCAGCCACTTCCAAACCTTGCTTTTCCGGCTTCTTCAAATGCTTTTTTAAAAGCATCCATAGAACCAAAATCTTTATTAATGGCAGCAAGCAAAGTGCCGTCCGGAGCTTTTTCTCCACCGGGTTTCATTAGCTGCCAAAAAAGTTCGTGGTTATAATGGCCGCCGGCATTGTTCCGCATTTTAGGTGAATACTTACTTATTTTACCAAGCAATGCTGTAATGCCCGTTGTGTTAATGTCCACGTTTTCTGCCGCTACCGCATCTTTTACATTTTTGGTATATGTAGCAGCATGTTTTGTGTAATGGATGTTCATGGTTTCCTTGTCTATAACAGGCTCCAATGCATCCCAACCATAAGGCAACGGCGCCTGATCGTAACCCGGAGCCCATAGATTAAGCATATTGGCGGCGTTTATTTTCGATGGGCCGCAACCAGCCAAAAAACTACCTGCACTACTTAATCCAATGCCTGCAGCAATGCCAGCTTTAGAACTGTTCAAAAGAAATTTTCTGCGGTCGTACTGATTGTTTTCCATGTGTTGATTTATTTTTTAAACAGACCTGGATTCTTATTACCCGAAGCTGATTTTTCTTTTACCCAAACCCCAAATTTTCTGAATGTGCGGAAATAAAATTCTTTATTAAATAGTTGTGAATCCCTCATGGCTTTGTAGGTAAGAAAAAACCCAACCGGGATTAATACAAATGTAGCAAGCCACATGCCAAGCAAGGGATTTGTAACACCCTCTTTTACAAATTTTTCTCCAAAAGTGTTCATCAGGTGAAAAAGTACAAAGAAGATGATGGCGAAAATTAAAGGTGTGCCTATACCGCCTTTACGAATAATAGACCCAAGCGGTGCACCAATTAAAAACAGCACCATGCAGGCGGCAGATAATGCAAACTTGCGATGCCATTCTATATTGTGCAGCCGTAGTGTTTTAGACCTTTCCTGGTACTCCGTGTAAAGCACATCCATATTGCTTTTGGCTGATGAAATCATGCCGTTTGCAAGATCGGCTACCTGTGTTCTTACACTATCGGGCACCATTTCGTTTACCGGAGTGATGGCATTATTGTACGTGTTTACTATTTGGATTCGTATACTATCCGGCATGGGTTTATTCATACCAAGTATTATTTTTTTGTATAATGTTCCAACCAATTTTACCACACTATCTGTGGCTGCTTTATTTAAGTTACCAATAGCAGGCTTGTAGGGGGTAATACTTTTTGCCCAGCCACTATCATAGTATTTTGAGAACTTAAAATTGACAAATACTTCTTTATCAATGCGGCTTTCAGCCAATGTTTTCATTTTGGAAATGGAATCGCTAAACTTATTAAGTTGGCGGATGCTTAGCATTTTATAACTGTCTTTAAAAACACTATCGGGTGTTTTAAGTACCGCAAAAGAACTTAGATCCAATACCTTTTTATACTCATCAAAACCCATCCGTATAAAATCGGTATTGGTACTGTTTCGGAGGCCTCTTTCTTCGTATCGGGTGCCGTCTTTCATTATAAATTCCAAAGACTGTTTGTCCTCAGTTACTTTCATGATGCCACTTTTAGAAGCAATGAGATTGTCTTGCACGGCATTGCCTTTTTCGTAAATCATTACGTTGTAAATGCCGGGGCCGTCTTTATCCTTACTTCCTACTTTTAGTACAAAGCCATCTATTTTATCGTAAAAAATGCCTTCTTTAATATCGAATGCAGGTTTGGAAAAAGTGAAGTCGTATTTTAAAGCATTGAGCTTTAAGTTGGCAACCGGAATGATGTAGTTATGAAAAAGAAAGGCCAATCCTGAGATAATAACGCTTACCACCAAAATAGGCCGCATAAACCGGAGCAATGGGATACCTGCAGATTTAATGGCCACCAACTCAAAACTTTCGCCAAGGTTACCAAAGGTCATAATGGATGAAAGTAAAATGGCAATAGGCAGTGCCATAGGCACTGTAGAAGCTGCTACATAGGCTACCAGTTTCAAAATGGTGGCAATGCCAATTCCCTTGCCAATGAGGTCATCTATATACAGCCAAAAAAACTGCATTACCAGCACAAATGTGGCAATGAGGAATGTAGCCAAAAATGGCCCTATGAAGGCCCTGAGAATAAGAAGGTCTAATTTTTTTATCAAAAGCAGTCCGGATTTTTGATTTTTGATTTGTAATGTATGATTTACAATGGATAATGATACTTTCGACTGAACAGATCGGCTATAACCCATCAATATGTTCAAATATCACAAATCATCCATCACAAATCATAAATCATATTCTGATGTCAAATGTAAAACTTTCGGTTGCTGAACTTGCTTTGGCTTGTAATGCTGCTGTTCTTTTAACAAAGAATAGCATCATCAATCAGGTTTATGAATTGTTTGGGCACTTATCCGAAGCTTACGCATCAGCCTTAAACCCATTAGAAATTGCCGGAGAAGTGAAAAAAAATTCACCCAAAATTTCTAAAGGTGAAAATTATCAGGGTTTGCCATGGATGATGCTGGATTATCCAAGACTTTTTTCGGGCAACAATATTTTCTCCATTCGCACCATGTTTTGGTGGGGAAATCATTTTAGTTTTTTCATTTTACTGAAAGGAGCATATTTACCCACCAATATTGCCAACAGAATTATGGATATGGAAAATAGTAAAGATTGGTACCTGTGTACAGCCACAGACCCTTGGCAGCATCATTTTAAAGCAGACCATATGGTGCCCTTAAAACAGTTTACACAGCCCGAGGTTACAGACATAATAGCCGAATGCGGATTCTTAAAGCTGGGAACAAAAATTCCCATCGAAAGATGGGAATCGGTTGAAATATTTATGGAAGAAAATTTTCTTAAGATGATACATTTCTTAGATGTATAGCAAAGGTTAATTGCCCAATCTGTGGAATAAATCTTTTACCTGATAATCCCACAACTGGCTCTGGTCCTTGATTTCACCCTTTTCAGCAAAATCATTAATTACTAATATTGTTTGGTTGCTTACTTCTGTTTTTTCTATTCTAAATTCGAAGTACTCACCTTTTGGTGCTGTAAGCCAATGAAATCTTACATATTTATCATGTTCTTTTTCTACCAGTTCAGCTTTGTCTGTACTGCCATTCCACGAAAAACTAAATATACCTTCTTTATCATCTACCTTATCCGCAAACCACTCTCCTAGCCCATTACTGGTACTAAGGAAATCATACAATATTGTAGGAGAACACCTTACCGGAT
>JAYUTQ010000282.1:0-1629 GCA_043755055.1 Chitinophagaceae bacterium
ACCGGCCCGGCACAGCCGTATTTTAGCAAGCCGGTAAAATTAATTACGGAGCAAACCCTAATTAGAGCAGTACCCGGCGGCACCGGCGAAGCCAAAACCGGGGGTAATTATGCAGCTTCGTTATTGGCTGGTAAATTGGCCAGGGAAAAAGGTTTCGACCAGATTATTTGGTTGGAAAGCCCGGCATTTGAAAAAGTACAGGAGGCCGGCATGATGAATTTGTTTTTTGTAATCGGGGATACTGTGGTAACCCCGAAACTAAGTGGGGCCGTGCTAAAAGGTACCACCCGCACTTATTTTATGGACATTTTAAAAGAGAAAAATATACCCGTAGAAGTAAGGGATATTTACATAAACGAGATTGTAGAAGCCTGGCAAAACGGAATACTGAACGAGGCTTTCGGATCCGGCACAGCCGCTGTAGTTTCTCAAATAGCTGAAATGACCCACGGGGATGTACACATGATTTTGCCTGATAAACCAGATAGAATAAGCACCATGCTGTACAACGAAATTACCGGGCTAAGGGCCGGAACCATTGAAGACAAACGCAATTGGCTGGTGCCAACAACGGAATGATACATCCACTTATTAATAAATAACGACATGCAAAAAATCAATTGGGCTAACATCCCCGTAGAACAAGTGAACGAAAAAATGAAGCGCCAATTTATCCATGGAGAAAAAATAATGATTGCCAGAATGGAATTCGCCGATGGCTTTACGGTGCCCTGGCATTCGCATGATAACGAACAAATTACCGAAGTGATAGAAGGTACACTTCGTTTTTGGTTTGATGATAACGAAGATGAAAAAATCGATTTAACCGCCGGAGACGCCATCGTTATTCCCGGCAATCGCCGGCACAAAGCCTTAATGATTGGCAAAGTAATAGAGACAGATACCTTTGCACCGCCCAGGCAAGATTGGATCGATGGATCTGACAGTTACCTGAGAAAATAGAAGCTCGATTAATAAAAAATGATAGTATGGATTTAGGAATACAAAACAGGGTGGCTCTGGTACTTGCCTCCAGCAAAGGATTGGGAAAAGCGGTAGCAAAAGAATTAGCAAAAGAAGGCGCTAAGGTAATTATCTGCGGTACCGATGCGGTGGCGCTGGAAACAACGAAAGCTGAAATAGAAGCCATGGCTCCCAACAATGTAGCGGCATTTGTATGCGACCTTACAGATGAACACCAACGCAGGAACCTTGTGGAGCAAAGCGTAAAAGCCTTTGGTAATATTGATATTTTAATAACCAATACCGGAGGCCCGGCAGCAGGCCCTTTTGAGCAGTTTGGTTTAGACGATTGGAAACATCTTTATAATTTACTATTCTTAAGTGCGGTGGATATTATGCAGCAAGTGCTGCCTGCTATGAAACAAAATGGCTTCGGCCGCATACTTGCCATTACTTTCGGGTTTTTTGCTATCAAATTTTCCAGCCGGTTGGTGCTGGTATAGCCTGGTAATAAATTATTTACAGTAATGCCATGCATCGCCACTTCGTTCGACAAACTTTTTACCAAACCCAGTAAACTTGTACGCACGGCGTTTGATGCAATTAAATTATCGGCCGGTTGTTTTACAGCAACGGAAGTGATGGTTAAAATGCGTCCGAAACCTT
>JAYUTQ010000283.1:0-3583 GCA_043755055.1 Chitinophagaceae bacterium
ACGAAGATGGCGATGGTATTTTCGAAACAACAGTTATCCTCAATGCTAAAAAGGATGAGAAGCAAACTGCAGCCGATTGGAATATCAGCAAAAACATTACAGCTTTTCCGCAATACCAATCCGGCTATCTTATAAGCGACGCTATTTATAATATGAGTGTGGAAGAAATGATAAGGGCAGTAGAGCCCGACAGCACTTTCCGCACCGGTAAAGAATGGGCTGGCGTATGGACAAGAGACATCAGCTACAGCATTATTTTATCGATGGCCTACCTGCAACCAGAAGTGGCCAAAAAGAGCTTGTTGCGTAAAGTAAATAAGAAGAAACGCATTATACAAGATACCGGCACCGGCGGCGCTTACCCATGCTCCACCGACCGCATGATTTGGGCCGTGGCCGCCTTTGAAGTGTACAAGGCAACGGGAGATAAAGATTGGCTGCAACAGGTTTTTGAGATTGTAAAAAATTCCATTGACGATGATATACTTAACGCCTACGATGCGGTTACAGGTATGGTGAAAGGCGAATCATCTTTTCTGGATTGGAGAGAGCAGACGTACCCCAAATGGATGCAGCCTGCAGACATTTACGAAAGCCAAAACCTGGGTACCAATGCCGTCCATTATCAGGCCAATATAGTGTTGAGTCAAATGGCAGCTATTTTAAAAAATCAATCTGCTGTAACAAAATATTTGTCCAATGCAGGTAAAATAAAAGCCGGCATCAACAAGTATTTGTGGATGGAGGACAAAGGTTATTACGCACAGTTTTACTATGGCAGAAATAGCAAAATGATTTCTCCAAAATCGGAAGCTTTAGGCGAAGCACTATGTGTACTTTTTGGTATTGCCAACGAAAAGCAACAGCAATCCATAATAGCCAAAACACCCGTAACGGATTATGGCATCTCATGCATTTTTCCGCAAATACCGGGCATTACGCCCTACCACAACAATGCTGTTTGGCCATTTGTACAATCGTATTGGGCCATGGCTTCCGCCAAAACGGGTAACGAAAGTTCTGTAATGGAATCGTTGGCTGCAATATGGCGGCCGGCTGCTTTGTTCCTCACCAACAAAGAAAATTTTGTTGCCGATAACGGCGATTTTGCCGGAACGGTTATCAATAGCAGCAATATGCTTTGGAGCCTTTCTGGTAATTTGGCTATGGTACACAAAGTAATTTTTGGTATAGAATTTAAAGCAGATAAACTGTTGTTTCATCCCTTTGTGCCGCAGCAGTTAAAAGGTAATCGAAGCCTTAGAAATTTTACGTACCGCAATGCTGTTTTGAATATTGAGATGGAAGGTTTTGGCAATAAAATCCAATCGTTTTTATTGGATGGAAAAGTGGTAGCCAATGCTGAAATTTCAGATAAGTTAACCGGTACACATTCAGTGAAAATTATTTTGTCAAGCAATATTTTGCCTGCGGCGAAAATTAATAAAGTGGCGAATTATACAGCACCTGCAACGCCATTGTTAAGCAATGATGGTAACACAATTAGCTGGCAAAAGGAAGACGGCACCAAGTCTTACACTGTTTTTAAAAATGCGAAGCAGTTGTTATCGACTCCTAAAAATTCATTCGCTGTAAATGGTAAGGCATATGCCGCTTATCAGGTAATTGCAGTTGATGTAAATGGCATAGAATCCTTTGCCAGTGAGCCTTTGGTTATAGCAGGTAAAAAACTGGTACAGGAATTTGAAGTAGAAAAATTGGTTACTAAATCGGATTTGTTGTACAAAGGTTTCACCGGAACTGGCTTTGTAGAAATTAGTAATACGATCAACCGGGTTATTAATATTCCAGTGGATATTAAAGTGAGCGGAATATACGCCATAGACTTTCGCTATGCTAATGGCAACGGCCCCATCAATACTAAAAACATGTGTGCTTTACGAACCCTTAAACTTAATAATGCCTTTGCCGGAACCATCGTATTGCCCCAACGCGGCACGGATGAATGGAGCAATTGGGGCTATAGCAATGCCGTTCAAATGCCGCTGAAAAAAGGTAGGCAATTCATCACCCTTAGTTACGAATCAGCCAATGAAAATATGAACGAAGATATTAACCAGGCGATGCTGGATTTGATGCGGATGATACGGATAAAATAGTGAGATGATTTGAGCCAGGTTTTGCGACAAATAAAGCTGGCTAAGCCAGCTTTGCTTAGAGAAGTACTTATTTCCTAACCCAAGGCTTTAGCCTTGGGAATAACCTAAGGAGAGAAAAATTTTTTTATGCCTAGGCCTCAAACTGAAGCCTTGGGTTAGAAAGTTATTTTCTCATACAATGATTGATTACTTATTTTACAATCAGGGCTTCCAGCCCTCAAAAATATTTTCAAGGGTGTATTTTCTTGCTTCTTTTTTTTTAAGCAAATGGCTCCATGAAACCCGTTTATTTGTGGCGGCACCTGCACCTGTGTTTCTATATTCAGCATAATAGGCCGTGGCTTCATTCTCGGTTTTACCCCAGTTGTGCCACCCCTCCGGGCGGATATGGCTTCCCATTTCGCATCCAATAAATACAACTTTAGCATAAGCCCTCCATGGCCGGCCGAGGTACTCCTGTGTACATTCATCGCTTGCTGTAAGTTTACAATTTAAAAACACATAACCATATTGCTGATGCGGCATTGTGGAGGCTGCGGTGATGTAAGAATTAGAGAGGCTTTTAATAACACAGTCCTGAAATACGGCAGTGGCATTACCAAAAATAAAATCGGTAGTGCCTTCTATGTAACAGTTTACGTAATACTGCCGGGCATCGTCGTTAGCCGTTAGTAATGTATCCTGATTGCCCAGCAGGTTACAGTTTTTTATCACAAACCTGTCGCCATCTACATGCAATGCCACGGCCTGCCCCACACGGCCTGCGTTGTTGCGTATAGTAAGGTTTTCGATGCTTATGTCATTGCCCTGCACATACATGGTGTAAGAAGTAAACGTGGTCATTTTTTGCTTATTGTTCACCGTGTCGGCATTGATAAACTTGCCCGAATAATCGTTGTACGAAATAATGGTATGCTCCCTGCTTTCGCCTACAAAAGAAAGGTTGGTAGCCCATGCAGGCACGGTCACTTTTTCGTTGTAAATGCCAGCCTTTATAAAGATGGTGTTGTGCTTCGGAGAGTAGGCCCGTATTGCGTTTATAGCTTCCTGAATGGTTTTGTAATTACCACTACCATCCTTTGCCACGGTGATGGTTTTTGGGTAAACAATACTGGTTTGTGCCTGTGTAATTATTGTTATCAGCAATGAGGAAACCAGTAAGAATAATTCAATTTTTTTACCGAAAATTTTCATTGCTGTGGTTAGGTTTTTTAAAAAATTATTGCTTTACAAACTTTATCGTTTGTACCTGTTTGGCATCAATAAATTGCATCATGTAAATGCCTTGTGGAAATTTATCTGCTACAAAACTTGTTTGTGTAGCACCCGGGCTTATTGCGATGGATTGTATCTTTTTTCCTTCGAGATTGAGGATGGATACAACGGCATTGCTGGCTGCTGCTTTATGTGTAAGTGTAATAGTATTAATAACCGGATTGGGGAAAATGGTGAGATTGTTTTTG
>JAYUTQ010000284.1:0-8176 GCA_043755055.1 Chitinophagaceae bacterium
CTTAAACCTGCAACTAAGCAGCGGCAAATACGCTATAGCTATGCAGGTTGGTTGTACAGGTGTGTACAAATGGGGGGGGGGTGGTATTATGCTTATTGCCCCCTGTCCCCTAAAGGGGTGCCTCTGTGTAGCGGGGATACTCTGAAAAGATGGCACCTTGACAAAATGTTATAGCACGTTATATTCAAATGGATGTCATCCAAAAGAATAGAGTCCTATTGGGGTTTTAATATTTTAAAGAAAAGGGAACAAGTTGCACAGAGGCACCCAAAAAAAAACCAAAGCAAATTTCCTTCTCTATCTTGTCCCGGCCATTCCGGGATTGGAGAAGGTGCCGTAGGCGGATGAGGCTGGACAGGGGGCAAAAAGCAATCTCATTTCCGCATCCACTTCTCAAAGCGAAGCAGGAAGCCATCTTTACGGCTGGCAGAAACAGGCAGGGTTTCGTTGTTTTCCATCACCAGTTCGCCGCCACGGCCACGGATGTACTGGCGTATGTATTGCAGGCGTACGATGCACTGGTCGTGTATGCGGTGGAAATCTTCGGATGGCAGTAGTTTTTCGAATTCGCCCAACTGGCGGCTTACCAAAATACTCTTGCCATCTTTGGTAAAAAACTGGGTATAGTTGCCACTGCTGCGGCAGTACAATATCTCGGCCGGGTGTATAAAAAGCAGGCCGCTTTGGGTGGGTAGTGCCATCTTATTATGCTGCTGGCTTTGGCTGTTGTTATTGCCTTGCAGCATCGAAAACAAATACTGGTTAATATTTTCTTTCTCTATTTTTTGGATGGCAATATTGGTGGCCTTAATAAACTTTTCTATTACCAATGGTTTGGTAAGGTAGCCTGCGGCGTGTACCTCAAATGCCTCGATGGCGTAGTGGTTATAGGCGGTTATAAAAATGGTTTCAAAATGCAGGGGCTCCAGTTTTTTTAATACTTCAAAACCATTTAAACCGGGCATTTCCACATCCATAAAAACTAGTTGAGGTTGGTGGCGGTAAATGGCCATAATGGCTTCGGAAGTATCGTTACACACGGCCACTACTTGCAACTGCGGAAAATTTATTTCCAGCAGTTCTTTTACGTATTGTGTGTTGTTGGGTTCATCATCTACCAATACAACTTTTATCATGTGTTGGGTTTATATTTTAGGGGTATGGTAAGTTGCACCAATGTGCCATTTAGATGTACACCTACCGATTTCAGGTTTATGATTTTTGTTTCTATATGATACAACTGGCTGCGGCGTTCGGTATTGTCCATACCAATGCCCACCCGGTCGGTATTGCGGTTATGGTGTTCTATGCCGTTGCCATTGTCCTGCACTTCGGCTATAAGGGTATTGTTTTTTTCGTAAAATGTTACCTGCACCAGCCCATGGCGGTTTCTTAAAGGGGCAATGCCGTGCTTTACTGCATTTTCTAAATAAGGTTGTAAAAGCATAGAAGGCATTAGCAGGTTCCTGATGCCTAATTGCTTATCTACATCTATCGAAAAAGACAATTTTTCGGGAAACCGCAGTTTTTCCAGCGACAAATAATTTTCAATAAAATCTATCTCCTGCTGTAAGGTTATTTCCTGCAGCGATGATTGCTCCATGGCCGACCGCAGCACCATGGCAAACTTGTCGAGGTATTTTTCGGCCTCGGCATGTTTTTGCTGATGGCCTAAAAACTTAATGCTGTTGAGGCAGTTAAAAATAAAATGCGGGTTAATCTGCGATTTTAAAGCATGCAGTTCCAGTTCGGTCAGCTTTTTTTGGTTGAGCATTTCCTGCAGGGCTATTTCCCGTTTGGCCAGTTCTCTTTTTCGCAGCCACCAAAATATGAGGCTACCCAAAAGCAATGCCATCAATAACCAAAACCATACAGCCCTCCAAAAAGGAGTGGCGATAGAAATATTTACCATCAGGGGCTTGCTACCGGGGTGGCCGTTTACATCAACAGCCCTTATTGCTATAGCGTATTTGCCGCTGCTTAGTTGCAGGTTTAAGTTGTTGCCCTCCAGCTTTTGCCAGTTGCCATTATCTATGCGATATTGAAAATAGTTAAAGTGACCGCCCAATTCTACACCTGCAAACTGTAGTTCGATATTGGTTTGCCGGTAACCTAGGTCGTATTTAACAGCAATGCTGGTGTCCCTGTTATTGATGGTTACGCCGGTTAGCTGTACAGGTATATTAAATTGGGGGAGGTTAATATTGGCTGGTATGGCGCAAATACCACTGCCTGTGGCACAGTACACGGTATCGTTGCTATATACCATTTGCTTTATAGTATTACTGCTAAGGCCATCATTTATAGTTAGGTTTTGATATGTAAAATTGGCCGGCGAACGATTGTACCGGACAATGCTAATGCCACTGTTGGTGCCTATCCAAATTTCTCCCGGCCTTGCTTGTGTAATACAATTTATGCTGTTGCTGATACTGCCATTACCCATAGTAAAAGCAAATGCAACGCTATCGTTTAATGTGGCATACAAGCCATTGCCTGGTGTGCCTACCCATACATAATTATCAGCCGAGGTACATAATGCAGTTACCCTTTCGGCAAATAGTGGATGATTCTTTACCAAAGAGGAATCGTTATTGTTATCGAGGTAAATTTTGTACAGGCCATCGGTGCTACCATGGTACACTATATTACCATTTAAAGTGGTAATTGCGGTTACTCTTTTGCCATTAGAAGACAAACTTTCTATATTTTCTGTTCTGATATTTAATGTATGTAATGCCCCCAAACCGCCTGCTATAATAATACTATCGTTTAGTTTAAATGCGGTTTTTGAAGGCAATTGCAATCCATTTTTTTGTACAATTTTCCTTTTGTAATCCACAAAATCACCGCCTTCGCTAAAGCTAAAAACCTTGTTTTGAGACACTATGATTGTATGCTGATTAGCCGTTTTTGCATCGGTTACTATTTGGTGAGCTATAAAATATTTACCGTCTGTTTCTACTATTTGCCCGGTATGGTTACCTGCCAAAAGGCTGCCTTTGGTGTTTTGAGCAATGCTTAAATAGCTGTTATTTTTAAAATTATCCGGCGTGGCGTAAATATCAATAATGCTTTTTTTATACAGCATCAATCCCTTATCCACAGTGGCTACCCAAATATTGCCCTTGCTATCGTTAAACAATGATTTGGGCGAATAATTTCCCCTGATGATAAACTGTGGCTTTAGGGTTTCTTTATCAAACACATGTATGGCTCCTGTTTTGCTGAGTATTGTAAAATAGTTGGGTGTAAACCCTCTCCAAAATATAGGTTCTCCTATACTAACTGTATCTACATTAAACCTTAGTGGTTTTGTTGTAAAATCGGAAAAAATAAAAAAACGCCCATCGGTGAGGTTAGAAAAATAGAATTTGTTGCCAACAGCTTCATAACTGGCATTCTTTCCCGTAAACCATTTTGAAAGTGAAAAAGAGTCTATTATTTTATCGTTTTCAATATGCTTAATACTTAATTGACCAAAACCAATAAAGTCACTCGATGTATTTTTTTTGATAATAGTAGCGACATTTACAATTGTATCTGTAAAATACAAATGGCTTTGTTTACCATTTTCAAAAAAATAAGTGCCGTTTCCATTAGAGTACTTTACACCACCATCGGGTAATGCAGATAGATAAGTAATATTCCCCGGTATTATTTTACCCAAATTGGTGTCTTCTCTGGCACTGATAAACCTGTTTTTTATTTCATCAAAATAAGCAGGCGTTTGTTTAAAATGGTTTATCCAAATGCGGCCATTTTTTTCTTTTACCACATACAGCACATCCGAATCGGGCAACCCTTCTCTTTTGCTAAATACCTGAAACCGCTTGCCATCAAAACGGGCAATGCCTGCATCGGTAGCTACCCACAAAAAACCGTTGTTATCTTCCACACAGTGGTAAATATGGTTACCTGGCAGCCCATCTGCCATTGTAAACGAACGGAATAGGTTATAACCACCGCTTTGTGCCTGGCTGGTATATAGAATAGGTATAAATAAGGTAAAAAAAATCCATCGCAATAAATGCATGCTTCTGAAATACACTAAAATGTCAAAGTGTAAACTATTGACCCTTAAAAATATAGCGTATGGATTTGTGGATTGTGTATAAGCCTGCCCATCCTCATTTTCCACCGCCCTAATTCACTACATTTGCCGCTCTCAAAAAAAACTGTGGGCATGAGTACCTTATTGGAGCAGATTGATAAAAACCATCTTCCAAAGCATATTGCCATCATAATGGATGGTAATGGCCGTTGGGCACAGGAAAAAGGCCACGACCGTTTGGTAGGCCATTTTCACGGTGTGGAAAGTGTAAGAAACATTGTGGAAGGCTGTGCAGAAATGGGCATCGAATACCTTACGCTTTATGCATTCAGCACCGAAAACTGGGACCGCCCCCAATACGAAGTAAGCGGCCTGATGGAACTATTGGTAGATACCATACGTAAAGAAACCGAGACGCTGAACAAGAACAATATCAAACTGCAGGTAATAGGCGACCGCAATATGCTTTCGCCTTTTGTAAACCAGGAACTGGACGAAGCGCTGGAAATGACTGCCCAAAACACAGGACTTAATCTGATTATGGCCCTTAGCTATAGTGGCCGTTGGGAGCTGGTACAGGCCGTAAAGGCCATTGCTACAGATGTGGAAGCCGGTGTTTTAAAAGCTGCCGACATTGTACCGGATACATTGCAACAATACCTATACACAAGCCATTACCCCGACCCTGAACTGATGATACGCACAAGCGGAGAGTACCGCATCAGTAATTTTTTATTGTACCAGCTGGCGTATGCCGAACTCTATTTTACCAACACCCGCTGGCCTGATTTTAGAAAAGCCGATCTGTACGAGGCCATTCTCGATTATCAAAAAAGAGAAAGGAGATTTGGTAAAACAGGCGAACAGGTGAAAACCAATGAGCCGATAGACCAATAGACAGATTTGCAAATTATGTTACTTCATTTGCCCATTTGTCCATTATCATATTTGCACATTAAAATATCATTTAACAAACACTTTTAATTATACCAATTAATTTGCCGACCCAACCACAACTGTGCTGCTAAGCTGTTAGCAACCAATGGTGGCAAACTATCAAACAAAATTTCTGCATGCAACATTTAGGTAAGTTTCTGTCGCTCACTGCTATCATGGCATGTATTTTTTGCTCCACAGCAGTAGCACAAACTGATACCACCACTTCGGTAGACGTAGAATTAGAAAACATTTTTAAAGGCACCACCCCAAAGGAATATAAGGTGGGCACGGTAGTGGTTACAGGCAATAAATTTTTCGATCAGGCATTATTACTATCTATAGCCAATATTAATACCGGGGATAAAGCTATGATACCCGGAACGGATATTTTTAGTAAAGCCATTGGCAACCTTTGGGCACAAAATTATTTTAGCAATGTGGTGATTTATATTGCCCGGTTAGAGGAACCCAATATTATCCACCTCGAAATAAATGTGCAGGAAAGACCAAGGTTGGGCAAATTCTTTTTTAAGGGTGTAGGTGTAAAAAAAGGTGAGACAGAAGACCTGACCGGCAAAACAGGATTGGTTACAGGCAGGGTAATTACCGAAAGCATGAAGCAGAATGCTGTAGAAGCCATCACTAAATTTTACGGCGAAAAGGGCTTTAGAAATTTGAATGTAAAAGTAACCGAAGCAGCTACCGTAAATATTCCCAACAGCAGGGATTTGGTTTTTTTAATAGATAAAGGCAATAAGATAAAAATAGCCAACCTGAACATGGCGGGTAACAGAAATATACCCGATGCCAAACTTAAAAAGCAATTTAAAGGCACTAAAGAAATGGGCAGGCTAAGTCTGAAACCCAATCAGGATACAGGTTACTACGAACCAAAAGACGTGGTTAGTTTCAGCCATTTTGTAAAAAATTACGACTATTTAAAACCAACCAAAATTCAGGAATTCCTGGATCCTTACTTTAGGTTTAAGCCATTTGTAAATGCAAAGTTTAACCAGGAAAAATTTGAAGAAGACAAGGTATCGCTGATAGAATTTTACAACAGCCGTGGCTACAGAGATGCAGTGGTGGAAGATTATAAAATGACCAATAATAAAGATGGCAACCTCAATATTGACATTAAAGTAAACGAAGGTCATCGCTATTATTTTGGCAATATTGCTTTTCGTGGCGCTACCAAATACAGCGACAGCATTCTGAATGCAATTTTAGGCATCCGCAAAGGCGATATTTATAATATAGAGTTGCTTAATAAAAAACTGGGTAAGCAATTAAGCCCGGAGGGTGGCGACATCAGCGGCTTATACATGGATGATGGCTATCTTTTCTTTAGAACAGAACTAATAGAAAGTGCCGTTTATAACGATACCATTGACCACGAAATACGTTTGGTAGAGGGGCCACAGGCTACTATTAAAAATGTAAGAATAGCTGGTAACGATAAAACCAAGGAGTACGTAATCCGCCGTTCTTTAAGAACACTGCCCGGCGAAAAGTTCAGCCGTCAGGATTTAATACGTTCACAAAGAGAAATTGCCAACCTTGGCTTTTTTAACCAGGAAAAAATAGGCATTAACCCAATACCCAATCAGGAGGATGGTACGGTAGATATTAATTATACCGTAGAAGAAAAAAGTGCCGATCAGCTGGAACTTTCAGCAGGCTGGGGCGGCGGTATTGGTCTTACAGGTACCTTGGGTGTGTCGTTTAATAACTTTTCTCTCAATAACATTTTTAAGAAAGATGCATGGGATCCGCTACCGGCAGGAGATGGCCAAAAGCTAAGCCTGAGGTTGCAAAGTAATGGCCGTGCCTTCCGCAGTTACAATTTTAGCTTTACAGAGCCATGGCTTGGTGGTAAAAAACAGCAATCGTTTACTGTAAGCTTGTACAATACCAAGTTTGCCAATGCGTTTGACCCAAGAACAGGAACACAAACTAACGACGCCGCAAACAGATCCTTTATAATGACAACCGGTGCAAGTGTTAGTTTGGGTAAGCAATTAAAATGGCCGGATGATTTCTTTAGTCTTGTGTATTCGTTAAACTATACCCGCTATCGCCTTAAAGATTATGCTATTTTGCCCGACTTTAATAATGGCCTTAGCTCTAACATAAGTTTTAAAGTATCACTGCAGCGCAATTCCATTAATCAGCCGGTGTTTCCTAGCAGCGGTAGTAATTTCTTAATGAGCATGCAGTTAACGCCGCCTTTCAGTAAGCTTAATAGCAACCGGGATTTCTCCAACCCTGCTGAAAAATACAAACTGGTAGAGTTTCATAAATGGCGTTTTACCGGCGAATGGTATGTGCCGCTCACCAAGGGTACCGGCGAAGACAAAAACCATCAGTTTGTATTACGCTTTGCAGCCAAGGCAGGTTTTATAGGTCGCTACAATAAAAAGCTGGAAATCTCTCCTTTCGAAAGGTTTCAGGTGGGCGATGCTGGTTTAAGTAACAACTTTGCTTTGCTGGGTTTCGAAATTATTAGCCACCGTGGCTACCCTGTATACGAAAGCAGCGATCCTAAAGTAAATCCGGATCAATCTGGCTCTTCAAGGTACTTTACCATGTTTAATAAGTACACCATGGAGTTGCGTTATCCTTTTAGCACCAACCCTAGCAGTACTATTTTTGCCATGGCCTGGGCAGAAGCAGCAAACGGATGGTATAGTGCTAAGGAATACAACCCCTTTAAACTGCGTAGAAGCGTTGGTTTGGGTATGCGTTTCTTTCTGCCAATGTTTGGTTTGCTCGGCTTCGATTACGGTGTAGGTTTGGACAGGATTCAGCAAGGACAAGGTCTTAAAGCCGCAGCCAAGTTTACGTTTATGTTAGGCTTTGAACCGGAATAAGTCTTCAGTTGGCAGTTTTTTAGTTTGCAGTTTGCACTACAGGAAAGACTTAATGAGGTAACTTTTTGTTAACCATCTTTTGTAATTCTGTTGAACGACCTTGGCGACGCTCCATTCAACAGTTGTGCTACTATGAAACCCATCAACCCTTTAAAATAAATTTTGCCACTTTGCCGCATTGCGGCTTAGCGAAAAAACCAAAAAAACACCTACAAACCTTTTTCATTAACAAACCCTTACAAGCAAAAAAAACTTTTCCTTCGTCTTACACCCAAATAAAAAATAAAACGCCATGAAAAAACTAATACTT
>JAYUTQ010000285.1:0-8171 GCA_043755055.1 Chitinophagaceae bacterium
GCTTAGCGATGGACAAACAAAAAGAGAATTACCTTTAAGACAATTGTACAAAGGATATAAAACATTAGTCAAGAGTCCTGAAGAATTTATAGAGAAAATGGTAAAATCGCCAATGGGCGAAGCATTAATAAAATTACCGGCTATAGTTGCAATGTTACGAATGGGCGTGGAAGAAACCAATTTTGTGAGCCTTGCAAAATCCGGAAAATATTGCTGCATTGTGGGTGATTCCATAAGATCGGTAACGGTAGCTGATGCCCCAAAGCAGAGTGTATCCGCAACTTTTTCTACACCATTAAAATCGGGATGATTAAAGAGGTGACTGATGGGCTGATGATGCATGGTATCATGTTGCTGTACGTACAAATCGGTTCCACCACCGAGAAATTTTACAGCAGCAGCTGGCTTTGTTTGCTCCAAACTTCTATTGGTATTTAAAGCTAATAATTGTATTTTTTCTTTAATACCACTAAAATACTGTGGTAAAATATTATGTTCGGTTACGTAAGCAATACTATCGGTTTCATTTTTATCAGCCATAATACCTGCTACAACGGCTGCGGCACGTTCTATAGATTTATATCCGGTGCAGCGGCAGATATTTCCATCAATACTTGCTATGGCATTTTGATAATTGGGCTCCTTATCGCTTAAACAAAATCCGGCTAGTGACACAACGAACCCTGGTGTGCAAAAGCCACATTGGGTGGCGGATGCATTGCACATTGCCTCCTGTATCGGGTTAAGTATACCAGCTAAATTTGTGCCCTCCACAGTTACTACATGCTTGCCCTCTACATTACCAATAGCTGTAAGGCAACTTGTAGCAGAACGGTATTGCAATTGTTCTCCTTTACATTCGCCCACAAGAACGGTACATGCACCGCAATCGCCTTCTCTGCAGCCTATTTTGGTACCGGTAAGATGCTTGTGATACCTGATAAAATCAAGCAGCAAAGTTCCGGAAGGCAAATCGGTGTGTATTTCTTTTTCGTTTAAAATAAATGCTGTCAAAGTAGTTTTATGTTCAGTTGATTTAAAGTTAGGGTAAATGACAATCATGAAAAACAATACCTCCTTTGATAAGTTGGTTTACTACCGCTTAATAGCTTTATGGGCCGTGATTGAAGCATTTTTGGGGGGCATGATTCATGGTTTAAAATTACCTGTTTCGGGGCTTGTGGTTGGCAGCGGTGCTGTTTTCTGCATTTGCCTTATTGCATGGTATGTTCCTGTAAAAGGAGCCATATTAAAAGCCACCGTTATGGTGGCCGTATGTAAAATGATGCTGAGTCCGCAAAGCCCGCCACCTGCCTATGTCGCTGTTTTTTTTCAGGGGCTGATTGGTGAGTTGTTGTTCTCTAATAAAAAATATTTTCGTACGGCTTGTATGGTTTTGGGTGGTCTTTCGTTATTCGAATCCGCCATACAGCGGATATTGGTATTGACGATTTTATATGGCAAAAACTTATGGTCTGTAATTGACGATTTTATAAATAACCTAACACACCAAAAAACTTTAACGAGCTATAGCATTATGCTTGTAAGTAGTTATATTTTATTGCATACAATTGTGGGTATGGTGGTTGGGTTTTATGCATGGAAAATTGTAAAGCATTCGCAGCAGTGGGCATTACTACATAAGGATTACCTGATTACAATTCCAGCTGACAATATAGAGACAGAAAAAGCAACTAAAGCCGAAAGGAAAGGAAAGAAAATAAAAATAAGTCTATTTATTATCTGGGTCGTGTTGATTGGTTTATTCCTGCAATCATGGCTGCAAATTGGCAAGCCGATATTACCAAAACAAGCTTTAATACAGCTATTAGTTCGTTCTTTTTTAATAGTGCTTAGCTGGTATTTTTTAATAAGCCCATTGGCAATGTTATTTTTGAAAAAATGGCTCACCAAACAGCAACATAAATCGAAGGACGATATTCGGGAAGTGCTGCTGCTGCTGCCTTCTACCAAATATATTGTACAGCAAAGCTGGCAATTAAGCCAAGGCTCCAAAGGCTTTCGCAGGATAGGCACCTGCTGTAAAATTGTATTGATAAACACCCTACAAAAAACCCAATGACCAACAAGCAAATTCATATTGTAGCTGCACCAAAGCACAGTGGTAAAACCACCAAACTTATGCAATGGAGTGACAATAGAAATGATGTGTTTGGTATCCTGACTCCCATCGAAAATGGGAACCGGATCTTTATGGATGCACATACAAAAGATGCGTTCCACATGGAAGCAAAAGATTCAGAAACAGATATTCTGGAAGTGGGAAAATACCGTTTTAGTAAAGCCTCTTTTGATAGAGCTTCATATATTTTATTGGCTGCTTTAAAGCAAGCAGATGGCTATATTATTGTAGATGAAATTGGCCCTTTAGAATTACGTGGACTTGGCTTTGCTACAACCGTAATAGCTATGCTGGCTGACGAAAAAAATATACTACAAATTGTATTGGTTGTAAGGGAAGAATTACTGGAAAAAATAGTGGCCTACTTTAATCTGGAAAAGTTTGATATAGTTCCGATAGCCTTTTAGTTTCATAACAACATTTTTCTAAAGTCATCACGGAACCGTGCTGGTAATAGATCTGTTTCTGCCAGCAATTTTACTTTTTCTATATCTTTCTCGTTGAGTACATAATTATCTACCACATCCTGAATGGAGATCGTGCAACCTGAACGTTTTACAAGTTCTATTGAGTCCCCTTTTTGGATAGTACCTTCAGCTATCACTTTAAAATAAATACCGTTTCGCCGGGCATTATGAAAATATTTTGTCATCATAACATCGTTAAAGCGGATACCCAATTTGTGGCAGGGTATTCGGGGCTGTACAGCTTTTAAAACAGCAGTACCAAAGCGGTAAGTGTCCCCAATGAATACTTCATCATCCAGTAAGCCCTGAGTTGTAATATTTTCTCCAAAGCCCCCTGTTTCTACTTCTTTTTGTAAAATATTAGTCCAATATGGATAATGCTCACTGGCGTATACATACACTGCTTTATTAGCACCTCCATGGTTTACAAGATCTGCCTGCCCATCGCCTTCAATCTGTAATTTGGTTACCCGCAAAGCCTTATCCACAGGGCTTTTAAAAATACCCGTCATTACCATTTCGCCACGCCATTCTACTGGTTTTGGCATACCTACATTTACAGATTGAATGAGCATATGATTGGGATTTGGGATTTGTGATTTCGGATGTATGATTTGATTTTCGGCCGCGGTGGCTTTTAGCTGTGCTGCTATTTATGATAAAAGTTGGATAGGTTTAATAGTAGCAATCAGATGAAACGAGCGTCCCCACATTCGGCTGGGTAAGCTGCCAATGTCGCCCAAACAGGGTACGGCTTTTGCCTGGCCAAAATGTTTATTTCTTTCTTCTTCCTTCCAAAATTTTATAAAAAGAGCGGCTACGGATTTCTTCTAAACTAAGACCGGTTGCCAAAGCTTCCTGCTCGGTAATGGCACCACAATTCATGGCTTTTAAAAAGAAATTTAAAAGGCCCTGCCCCGTTGCAGCATCATCAAAAATATCGCCGGTAAGGGTAGAGATGGCGGCACGGTCAACGAATGTTTTAAGGCGATGAACAGCACTTTCGTAACTACTTAAAAAAAAATTATATGTAGCTGCATATCGCATGGGCAATTGTGCCGGGTTTAGATCCCAGCCCTGATACAGTCCGTTGATAAGCGAATGGGTAGTATGGTTAAAACCAGTGAGCCATGCATTATGTACCACTTCCCTATTTTCGACCATTTGCTCATAACTAAGATTATCGCCACGGTGTGGCGCAATAGGCATTACATTGGTAGCACCATCACTTAAAAAAATACCGGTATTACCCAAAGCCACCTTAGTCATGTGGTGGGCAAAATCGCAAACGCCATGGGCCATGGTTTGGTATTTAGCAGTAATGCCACATGATGCTGTATAATCATATGTTCCAAAATGTGCAGCAATACAGCGGCCTTCGCTGGCTTTAATAATTCTAAACAATGGGTTGCGGCCTTCATCGTCCATTACAATTTGTGTGGCCTCTACCATCGTTTCCATTTTAAGTGTACCCGGGGCAAGGTTGTGTTTTTGTTCTATGATGACCATTAATTTTACCATGGCTACTACCTGCTCGGGGATGGTTACTTTGGGTAGCATCACCACAAAATTTTCCGGCAGCCGACCGTTGGTATTTTCAAGTAAAGTAGTGAGGAAAATATCCATGGTTCTTACGCCACGGCTTTTAAGATCTTCGGTAAACGGCTTAATACGTATGCCAATAAATGGGGATATGGTTTTGTTAGCCATGCCGATAGCAAGTTCACTAGCAGCAGCTACAGCGGTTGTATCTTCTTCATCATTTGGCCGGTTGCCAAAGCCATCTTCAAAGTCAATTCTAAAATCTTCTACAGCTTCCGTTTCCAGCTTTTTAATAATTTTATTATACACGGAATAGGCTAGCCATGCCACATCATTTTTTCTATCTTCTTCACTCATATTGCCAAGTTTCTGAGTGCGTATTGCTATGTCCTTTTCAAGATGTGGCAAATACTCAAAGCCTTGCAGTTGCAGGGTTTTAGCCAGCGACACAAAATTGGGTGCGTAGGTAAGAAGGTTTTTTAAAGCTACTTCGCCCATCTTAACAGTTGTATCGCTTTTAAATAAATTGGCGCCACCATAAACGGTATGTACGGGTTGGCGGTCTGGTTTATCACCCGGGTATTTTTTTTGAAATTCGAGGTTGGCTATGGCTAACTGGCTAAGAATGCTTTCTTGTTCTGAATCGGTAATGGAGAGGTTCATTTTTGATGTTTTAATCTCCCAAGGCTGAAGCCCCAGGTTAGAAAATATGGTTTTATTTTTCTGAGTTGGCAAAGCTCCTTTCTTTTGCTATGAGCCCCTGTAAGTGCTGTAGCCGAATGGGTTTAGCAGCAGCGGTACATGATAATGTTCGGTTGTGGTTATTTCAAAAATAATTTCTACTAAAGGGTAAAATGATTTAGTATTTGTGGCTGCAAAATAATTGGCTGTTTCGAATTTCATTTTGTAGATACCGAATGGTAGCACCACTTCTTTAGGCAGCAAACCGGCAATTCTTCCATCTGCATTTGTAATGCCTTTGGCTATCATATCCCAATCGTTAAGTAAATGGCGGTGCAGCGATATAGCAATGCCGGCAGCTGGCTTGCCCTGGCTTGTATCTAATATATGGGTGGTTATCTGGCTCATGAGGTAAAGAGTTTTTCTAAACGAAGTTTGGTGATGTTATCCTGCTCTGCGGCGGCTATTTCTATTTCTACTTCGGCTGCATTTTGTAATCTTATTTGCAGCATGGTCAGCATTTCTGAAGCCGATCTTCCGGTGGCACATACAATGAAAATATAGCCAAATTTTTCTTCATACAAACGATTGCCTTCAGCGAGTGCATCAAGTATAGCATCTGTAGATGCTGCCACAGCCGATTGCTCTCCGGCTGCCCATGCAGCAGTGCTGGCAAACTTTTCTTTCAACGAATGAATGTCACCAATTTTCGGATGGTGGGTAAAGGCTTCAAGCCAATCAGCTTTGCTGCATTCGCACCATTTCTCTTCCGCATATTCCAGTAATTCCACTAAATCTTCTACAGGAAAAACAGAGAGCATTTTACGAATCCACATAACGGAGCCGCAGCATTTGGTCAATAATAATTGTTGCTCTTCTTTGGTTAAATGGTCAAATTCGGCTATGCTCATATTGGCGATTTTAGAGTACCCCATAACCGCATCCTGCTAATGCCGCCATCGGGAAAAATGGTAAGCCTTGCATGGGTAAAATATTCATGACTTACTATTTCAGATTCAAAATAATGTTCATGATCGGCACTGAGTTTTGTTTGTGGTAAAATGGTGGTCCATTGAATAGCATCGGTACTAAGCTTGCTCTCCTGTTCAGCCGAAATATTACAACCTTCTACCAAACAACTATCCGGATAATTACCTTTAAAATGACATGTATCAATCAGGGCATTTTTTATACTAGCTTCTTTGGCAAGTCTCACAATTACCCAGTCTCTATTACCAAGTGTTCGGTTCCTTTTTGTTTCCCAGCCATCACCCATGTTTATGCCACGGCCCGGCATAATCAGGTTATCCATGTGGCTAAAAAACATATCGTTGCACAATACCGATTTTGCACCATTTACTGCTGCGGCAACGGCTACTAATTCATCTGCAGCCACCATACTCCAGTCCTTATATACTTCGCCATACACTTTTAACCTTGCTATACCACCATCTGGGTAAATATGCAGTTTTAAATGTGTGTAAATATTACTATTTGTTATTTCGTATAGGTTTTGGGAGCCGGGCAGCAATGGCGACTTTAGTAATATTTCCGTCCACGAAATAGTTTCAAAATCTGCATCAGTTGCTGCCAAAGTAAGGTTACAGGCTTCGATAGAAGCATGTGGCGGATGATTGCCAAGGAAGTGATTGGTATCAATATCTACACCGTAAATTTTACCTGGTGTAGCCAGTTGTACAATACACCAGTCATGCCCCGGAACCCGCTTCCGTCTTGATTCCCAGCCATCCATCCACTTACCCTTTTCGGTGTATTTATCAGCAATAAAAATACCACGTCCGGTCTTTAGCAGATTTTCTTTTTCTGCAAAAAAATCGTCGGTGCATAGCAATACTTTGCCGCCGAGGCGTTCGGCTGCCAGGTCTGTGTATTTGGTAAATGTTGGTTCGGTCATAATTATTAAATTAACAGCTTCCCTTTATTCAAATGTAAAAACATTCCCTCATCAAAAACTTTTTCACCGGCCAGCCATGTTTGTGTTACAACACCGGTTAATTCCTCATTTAGGTATGGGGTAATTTTATGTTTGTGTTGTATCATATCTGCCGTTACTACAAATGTTTTCTTATCGTTCCATACAATTAAATCGGCATCAAATCCTTTTTCAATTTTCCCTTTGGTCATTTCCTTACCAATCAGTTTTGCAGGGTTTTCGCAAAGCCATTTTACAATATCAGTTAAAGTAGCGTTTCTTTTTTTAGCCGCCGTCCACAACACAGGTAACGCAAACTGTATAGATGAAATTCCGCCCCATGCTGTCATAAAATCACCGGTTTCCATTTGCTTTAAATCTGGCGGGGCAGGAGAATGATCAGTGGCTACAAAATCGATGGTACCATCTTTTAATGCCTGCCAAAGCTGTTCGTTATTTTCCTGTTCTCTAATAGGCGGTGCACATTTGTATTCAGTTCTTCCATCGGGTATTTGCGCAGCATTAAAATACAAATAATGCTGTCCGGTTTCTACTGTTAAAGGTAATCCTTGTTGCTTTGCCTTTGCAATTTGTGCAATTGAATTAGCTGACGATAAATGCACAATATGGGTTCTGCAATTGCATTCATCACATAGCTTTATCATCATTGCAATGGCATCGTCTTCCCATTGTTTGGGCCGCGAAGCAAGGTAATTGTTGTAAAGCCGTCCATTGTCGCTGGTCGACGGTCGGCGATCAACGGTTGATGCCTCAGAGAGTTCGCAGTGCACTAATAATGGCAATCCATGTTTTGCAATTATAGGCATGGCATTTATCAAATCCAGTTCAGTAGCGTTTGGAAATTCATCGATACCCGAATGCGTCAGAAACGCTTTAAAACCCAAAACTCCGGCTTTAATCAACCCTTCAATTTCATTTTCATTGCCCGGAATAATACCACCCCAAAAGCCGCAGTTGGTATGTAGTTGGTTTTTAGTTGCAGTAAGTTTTGCCTCAAATGCTTTTACAGTTGTAGTAACCGGCGAAGTGTTCAATGGCATATCTACCAACGTTGTAATACCGCCTGCAATAGCGGCTTTGGTGGCGGTGTTGAATCCTTCCCAATTGGTACGTCCGGGTTCATTAATATGTACATGCGGGTCTATTACACCCGGCATTAGCACACTATCTTTTACGTCGAATAATTCTCCTTCAAAATCTTTTGGCAATGTATCTGTAACATCTGTAATGATGCCCTCCGATAGCAATACGTAGCAAGCGGTAACGCCTTGTGGCGTTATAGTTCTATTGCTATGTATGGCCATGTTTTGGTTTTTTTTAAAAGAAACAATTTAAAAGTTTGTTTTCTATTTTTATTGTTTATTTTTTCTTAAAGACTTTTAAA
>JAYUTQ010000286.1:0-3577 GCA_043755055.1 Chitinophagaceae bacterium
CAAAACTATTATTTGAAACAATAAAAGGCTTTGACACAACCTTAAAAATTATGGAAGATTATGATATTACTATTAGGGCAAAGAAACATGCTCAGTATAAAGTAATGCCTAAAGCAGCCTTAATAAGTGCCAGAAAGTATGATAAAAATTCGTGGTGGAAAGTGCTGATGGCCAACAGGCAAATTGTAAAAATGTACAAACAAGGTGCTACTCAGGATGCAATGGTAAATCGTTATAAGGACCTATTGAGTTACTAAAAAAGAACTTCTATCCTTTTCTTTTGGTAGAAGGCAACACGATTTTAGATTTCTTTTTTATAGGCATCGCTTCTACTTTTTTACCTGCATTTTTTTCAGATTGTTCCAAAAGTTTACCCTCGTTTACCATTCCATTATCGTCCATTAATAATTCGGGTGTAGGCTCTTTACCATCGGTTAATTGTTCGGTAAATACTTTGGTTACGTGCTGCCATTTACCTTCTTTCCATTTCAGGCCTTCGTAATCGCCATCGGGTATATAAGTGTATTTTTTTTCTGGCTGATTTTCTTCGCTAATCAGGTGGTCGTACATAATCATATCCTTATTCGGATCGTAGTTGAGCCTTGCACGGCCCTCTTTCTTAAACTCAATATTGAATCGTTTCCAACCCAGCTGAAAAGATGAATCGCCGTTTTCAAATACAAAAAAATCGCCACCAAAAGAAGGTTGCTTGTTCTCGTCGAAATACATCACTTCCACCCATTTTTTTGTGCTGCGAAATCCGTTTTCATCATAACCTAATAAGGTGTAATACTTCTTGTTATTAAATTTTTTCTGAACGATTTTATAATAAATAGCGCCAATCCAGTTTTGGCCAAGCCTTACAGAATCGTTGGGAAATTCGGCATATTCCGAAGCATCGAATAATGGATACAACTGCAGATTACCATCAGCCGTATTCATTTGTATGGCGCCTTTTTGCCGAAAAACCTGTTCGTTAAGTTCATACTGCCAGGTAAAAATCCGGAACGTACTATCGTCGGGATACGCTATAGTAATGGTTTGTAGTGAATCGAAATGGTAGTTAAAACTGTGGGGGATTTTTAATGCACGTACCAAGGTTCGGGTTAGCATACTGTCGCTGCGAACCCGGCTTATGACGTCAATATCATCCAATACTTTATCGGCTAAAGCACCTAATGTGTCTTCGGCCGCCAGCAAGTATTTGAGGTCGGTCTTAGCTATTTTGCTTTGGGCGATTGTACTTAAGGAAGTAAGCAATGCAATGAAAAATAAAATCCTTTTTGTCATAATTAATAGCAAGTTACTGGCTTACGTTAAAACGATGAATGGCTTCTTTTATTTTTTAACACCGCCTTGGATAAAAACAGCCGCCTCATAAAGGGATGAAAAATGATAATCGTAGATGCCCGGATCCACTACATCGAGTGGTTGGGTAGTGGTCAATAGTATGTTGATGCCGATGCTTGCATTGCGGCCAAAATGCATATCGCTTGCATTATTACCTATCATGATGCTTTTGCTCAAATCTATTTCAGGATTATCCTGCTTTGCCTGTAAAGCCATGCCAGGATTGGGTTTTCGGTTAGGGCTGTCGTTTTCCAAATCCGGACAAAAGTAAATATGGTGGATATTACCACCTGCTTTTTCTACTTCGCTAACCATGTGTTGATGTATGCGGTTTAGCTCATCTATAGGCGTAATACCACGGCCCACACCTTTCTGGTTTGTAACCACTATGGTTTTGTAGAACATGGGCGAAAGCATAGCAATGGCCGCCTTAGCCTTTGGGTAAAAAACAAATTCATCCAGATGATTAACATAGGCCAGATGCATCTCTTCGTTTATTACGCCGTCCCTGTCGAGGAATAAAGTCCAGTCTTTGTCGATTGTTAAGTTCATATTATATTTCGCTTTAGCCCTGGCTTGAAAGCCAGGGTTAGTATCGTTTGTACGACTAACAATCACCTCAAAAATTTTTCTAAAATTTTTAAAATGGCTTTCACTTCTTTTTCATCCACAGAAACATGTGGCAGCGTTTCTTTCATTGAAGGTTTGTTTTTCACCTTCTTTACTTCAGCATTTATTCTGGCCGAAGTATGAAATTCTATAGCACAGGTTTGTTCGGCTATTTCTAAAACATTATCGCTGCGTATGCCGCTGCCCGGCATAATAATAATGCGGTCGTCGGCTTTTTCTATTAATTGAAAAATGAGTTTGGTACCGTCAATTGCGTTTGGTACCTGTCCGCTTGTAAGTATACGTTCGCAACCCGTTTCAATAATATCTTCCATTGCCTGAAACGGATCCAAGGTTCTGTCGAAAGCCCGGTGGAATGTAACGCCCATTTCGCCGGCCAGTTCTACCAGTTCTTCGCAGCGGTCTTTATCTACCGTTCCATCGGCATTTAATATACCTATTACCACGCCATCATATTTCAGGGCTTTGCAAATCTGCACATCGGTCTTCATCATTTCAAACTCATCATCGCTATACACAAAATTGCCGCCCCTTGGCCGGATGATAGGATACACCTGAACACCAATTCTTTTCCTTGCTGTTTTGAGCATTCCAAGCGATGGTGTAGTGCCGCCTTCCGCGGGATTGTCGCACAATTCTATTCTATCGGCTCCGGCCTTTTGGGCCAATAATGCACCTTCTAATGTAAAGGCTGCTACTTCTAAAGTAAAACTCATTTCTTTTTTTTGAGGCAACCGTTAACCGTCGACGGTCTACCGATTACAGCTTAGAGTGGTTGTCGGTCGACGGTAAACGGTTAGACTGTTGACGATTAACTAAATTATAAACTTCGCCTCGTATACCTTTTCTTCCGCATTGCTTTTAACGGCATAGGTAAATCCTTTTTGTATGCAATAGCCGCCATGTTCGCCTTTTTTATTGATGGCAATAAAACCAACCTGTATTTGTTTACAGGCTTCTTTGCCACGAAGTTTTATCATTCTTTCTACTGCTTCTTTGCAGGCTGCTTCGGGGCTTTTGCCTTGCCGCATCATTTCTACTACTACATGGCTGCCGCAAATGCGTACTACCTCTTCGCCTACACCGGTGCTTGTGGCTGCACCAATTTCGTTATCTACAAAAAGGCCTGCACCAATGATGGGGCTATCGCCAATACGGCCATGCAGTTTATAGGCCATACCGCTTGTAGTGCAGGCTCCGCTTAGGTTTCCGGCTGCATCAAGGGCTAGCATGCCTATGGTGTCGTGATTGTTTTTAATGCGTTCTGCAATATTTTCTACCGTGTCTAACGGGTCGTATTTAGATGTTATAAGCCATTCTTTCCAGGCTTTGGTACTACTTTCGGTCAGCAGGTTTTCCTGCTTAAAACCTTGCTCCAATGCAAACTGTAATGCACCATTACCGGCTAAAATAACATGCGGTGTTTTTTCCATCACCATCCGTGCTACCGATATGGGATGCATAATATTTTCGAGTGCCATTACTGCACCGCAATTGCCCAACTCATCCATAATACAGGCATCAAGGGTCACTTTTCCATCACGGTCGGGCAGGCCGCCGTAACCCACACTTTGGTCTTGTGGGTCGGCCTCGGGTA
>JAYUTQ010000287.1:0-1625 GCA_043755055.1 Chitinophagaceae bacterium
CATGCTGATAAATTTTGCCAACAAAAAAATATTGACCAATGTGCAGGTAGAAAATCTTTCGAGTATTTGCAAACTAAACGATAACGAAGTACTGGCAACTTCAGATGAAAGTTTCGTACTTACGAGAATCAACACGGTAACAAACAGTATTGTAAAAAAATATGAAGATGTAAAAGATGTTAATGGTGTTTCAATTATAGCCCCAGTATTTGCCAGCAGTAAAGCCGCAAATGGAGTTATTTACCTTGCTACCCGATCGGGTGGACTAATAGGATTTGATGGTAATAAAGAACTGTTTTACACCTATCGCCATGATGCCTTAAACAGTAACTCCATTTCATCTGATATTTTGCGATGGGTATTTTGCCGCAATGATGGATACATCATTATTACATCTACAACTGGGCTAAACTATACCGATGTGCTTACTAATACGTTTTACCAGCAGAGTAATTTTGTTTATGAAAACGGTAAGGTATTGGATGGCGGCATAACCGGCATAGCCGAAGATGTCATTGGCAATATTTGGATTAAAGGCTTGAATAAACTTATTATTTGGAACCAACAAAGCAATATGGCGAGAAAGATTTCTTTGCCAAATTTAACCAAGGCCAGTGCTGGTACAATGGCCGAAGCCGGCAACGTTTACAAGGACAATCGTAACGATATGTGGGTAGCCTATAATGGAATAGGCCTGGCAAAATTTAGTACACAAGGACGACTGATAAAATTTTTAAATACAGAAACAAAATCACTCTGCTGGTAAAACGTATTAGTAAGCACATCGGTATAGTTTAGGCCGGATGTGGATGTAATAATGATGTATCCATCATTGCGGCAAAATATCCATCGCAAAATATCAGATGAAATGGAGTTATTATTTAAGGCATCATGGCGATAAGTATAAAACAGTTCTTTGTTACTATCAAATCCTATTAGACCACCCGATCGGGTAGACAGGTAAATAATTCCATTTGCGGCTCTGCTGCTGGCAAATACGGGAGCTATAATTGAAACTCCATCAACATCTTTAACATCTTCATATTTCTTTACAATACTGTTTGTTGCGGTGTTGATTCTCGTAAGTACGAAACTTTCATCTGAAGTAGCCAGTACTTCGTTATCGTTTAGTTTGCAAATACTCGAAAGGTTTTCTACCAGCACATTGGTCATTACTTGTTTGTTGGCAAAGTTTATCAGCATGGCATTATTGTCCATAACAAACATATAGCTGGTACCGTTAAATTTTCGCAGGGAGGAGATACCTGCGCCTTTTCTAATTTCATTATCGAACCAATGAAGGCTTTGCCATTGTGTTTTTCCCTCGGGGAGCCAATATGTTTTTTTGGTGCTACTGGCAACCATGCCCATACCTTCCACTTCAAAACAAAAATCAATATTGGCATTTTTCAAACTGTCGTGTATAATCACACGGCTTATCCGGCGTTTTTCGTTCATTAAGGCAAGGCCCTCGTTGGTACATATCCAAATACGGTTGCGGCTGTCGCAAAACAAAAAACCTATTTCATTACGAGGCAGGCCGGGGTGTGTTTCTTTTAAAAATTGCGTAATGCGGGTGCCATCGTAGCTTATTAATCCATCATTTGTAGCCATCCATATAAAGC
>JAYUTQ010000288.1:0-3575 GCA_043755055.1 Chitinophagaceae bacterium
GAGAACCGATTCCATTAGGCTTATTTCTATCAATGCTCCCTGACCGGTTTTATGGCGGCGTATTAAAGCGCTAAGTATGCCTTGCACCAATTGGGCCCCGCAAAGGCTATCGGCAATGGCAAGGCCAAACGGCACGGGGGCATGGCTTTCGTTACCCGTAGTATAGACAAGACCACTCATTGATTGCAACAGCAAATCCTGTCCCGGTAAATCTTTCCACGGACCTGTTTTTCCATAACCACTTATTTCTGCATATATAATTGCAGGGTTTATTTGTTTTGCAATTTTGAAATCAAGCCCTATTTTATCCATGATGCCTGGGCGAAAATTATGGATAACAATGTCGGCTTTAGAAATGAGTTTTTTTATTATTTCAAGGTCTTCAGCATTTTTTAAATTTGCTGTAAAACTTTCTTTATTACGGTTGATGGTGTGAAAGAGTAATGAATTTTCTCCCACCCAAAGATTTTTAATGGATAATTTGCGACAGGCATCACCCCCATCTGGTCGTTCTATTTTAATAACCCTGGCACCTAAATCTGCCAGCCGCAAACCTGCCGAAGGTCCGGAGAGATACTGACTGAATTCTAAAACGGTCAATCCTTCTAGGGGCAGTTTCATAATGCAAAAACAGGTTGTTTAATAATTCTTTTCTGGTACAATTTATTCAGCTCTTTTAGTAACTTTTCAGGGTCTCCACCTTTCATTATATAATGTTGTAATGGATTGCCGGCCTTATCCTGAAAATGAAGGTAACCATTGTATCGTGGCCGCATATATGCCCTTTCTAATGCCGGTAATGTATTAGCAAAAAAATTGTTTGTAAGCATATTTGCATTCGCATCTGTCCAGGCAGTACGATGGCCCGGCTGTCCGCCATGCTCCATATAGAAAGTGGCCTGCATTTTACCCGACACTATCATTTTTGCATACGCTACTGCAGCATCTTTATGTTGGCTATATGCCGAAACTGAAATTCCTGTTCCACCTAGTGTGCTGCGCAATTGCTTACCATTAAAGTTTACCAGATCGGTATAAGTAAGCAAGTTTTCAGCATATCCTTTTCGGGCATAATTACTATAGCCGTAAGCAAAAGGACAGTACCAATAATCGTTGGTGGTAGTCATTAATTCGGCCACTGCTATTGGGTTACAGCCAAACATTCTCTCATCCACCAGGCTATATAACTGCCGCATGGTTTCCAGTGCAGCAATGCCTGTAACAGTATCTATTACCGTTTCTTCGTTTTGAAAGGGCTCTTTACCATGTGCAATGCAGAACATGTAAAAATTCATCAGCAAATCAATAGGTATGGCAGGAACGGCAACTTTCCCATCTTTGGCAAGGGCCAAAACATCATCCCATTTCCTGGGTATAGAAATATTATTTTTTATCAATTTATCTGCCCTGTAACTAGCTACCGGCGTGGCTGCATCAATGGCAAGGGCCCATTGATGATCACCATAATAATAGCTGATATGCGAAACACCGGTGGAGTTTTTTAGCTGATCTGTAATATATTGTTCGGTAAGGTATTCATCCAGCGGAAGCACACATTCGGTAGCGGCTGCACAACCTACCCATGGATGATCAACGATGAGCAGGTCATATTCAAGGGCCAGTTTTTCAATGGGAAAATCGGCGAACTGTTGCAGCGATCTTTTCTCCCATACTACTGTTATATTAGGGTGTAATTCTGTAAATCGCTGCGAAAAAGCAAATAGCGGTGTTATGCCACGGCTATGCCCCCATGTCATTCCTTTTAAAATAATTTCAGGCATAGATTAATCGTTAAGGCGTTTGTTTTTTTGCCAGCAACATGTGTTCGCAGCACATTACCAATTCGTCGTTTTGGTTAAATGTTTCTACCAGTTCCGTTACTAAACCGTAGCCAGGTTTTTTGTGGTCTTTCTTTTCTTTAATACTCACTTTTACATGAATCGTATCACCTATAAAAACAGGTTTTGTAAAACGTAAACGTTCGTATCCATAAGTCATGGCTACTTCATTAATCATATTAGCCGTCATGCCTATGGCAATGCTAAATATTAAAGTACCGTGTGCTATCCGCTTTTTAAATGGTTGGGTTTTGCACCATTCTTCATCCATATGATGTGGAAAAAAATCACCCGTTTGCCCGGCATGCACCACAATATCAGTTTCAGTAATTGTTCTGCCTAAAGTCGTTCTGCTTTCACCACGTTCAAAGGCTTCATAGTATTTCTTGGCAATCATTATCAGGAAGGTTACAATCGTAAATTTTACAAGATAAATCTACTTTACAACCCTTTGGACGACAATACACTATTGGAATATTTTAATGGATTATTTTACTGAATGCACAAAACCAATTAGGCTTTTTCCCATATTTATTGAGGTGGCAACAGCAATACCTCGCTGGTCTTTTTTATTAACTGCACAGTAAAAATGATAGGTAATTCCCTTGTAGTTTACTACAGAAGATTTGTGTGCAAATTTACTGTCATAGTCTTCTGTTGAGTTAATAAGGTCGGCACCGGTCCAGTCTGTCCAATGCACTAAATCGTAAGAACAGGCAAAGCGGTTAAATGCATCTTTACGGCCTTCCCAAAAAGCACCGAAATAAAACATTACCCACACATTGCTAATTTTTTGCATAGTAGCATCACCGGTAATACCCATCTTGTGGTGCATTACAGGTTTAGTTAAAAACCTTTGCCAGTGTACCATATCATTAGAAACTGCCATACCAATTCTTTCGTACCAGCGGGTAGCCTTGTTATCAATGGCAGTATCGCCATTGGCATTGTAATACATTACAAATGGAAAACCGGTTAGCATTTTCTTATCCCAAATCACCGTGCTTTTAAACTGCTTTTTATTTTCCCACCAGCGTTTATCTGCATCCTGCGATGTAAGTATGGGTTTTGGCAAACGCTGCCATTCATGCGGTTTATATATAGCCCCTTTAGTGTAAGCCATACCAATTGAAAGATTGCCAGCTTCGTAACCGCTTTCTTTGCCACCAAAATAACTCATCCAATATTTACCATCATATTTTTTAGCCTTGTAATTGCCGCCCCACGTCGGGTCTTGCAGTGCTATGTACCCTGCTTTTTGATTACTATCCCAACCCGCAGTATCACTGAACGACATAAGCTTTCCAAGGGTTTTCCAGTTGAGCAAATCATCACTTTTCGCCAACCATGTTTCGTAACCACGGCCATCAAAAACAAGATAACTCATATACCATTTTTTACCTTTTTTAAAAACGGTGGGGCAGTCTATTTTTTTACTATCATCTGTTGGCACTACTACCATGCCATACTTAAACGGGGTTTTAATTTGCTCATAAATTTGCTGCATAACTGATTGTGAAACAGTAGTATCGTTTTGAGCAAAAACAGTTGAAACATTCACTAAAAAAAATGATAGAATCAATAATATTTGCATCCGGATTTTCATAAGATTATTTATAACTTGTAATTGTTACCGGTCCCAGCAAACCCGCTTCCAGTAAAGGTTTACCCTGTAACCGAAATGGAGCAGTTGTGTTGGTGATTCTTTTTTCTGCCGGCAAAAGGGCATCTCCTATC
>JAYUTQ010000289.1:0-1624 GCA_043755055.1 Chitinophagaceae bacterium
TGGTAAGCGGATTGGTTTCCACCTGGCGCCTGTTTTGTTTGTCATCTTCCACGGTGGCAAATTGGGCTGCAGTAAGGCCGTTAAAAAAACCAATACCGAGGCCGCCCTGTAATCTTCCGGATACTTTTGTGGCATTGATTAGTTTGGTTTCACCGGGATTATTTACCACTTTTTCATTACTGCCAATCTTGCCATACACATCGTACAAATGAATAGGGGCGCCACCTACACGCCTGGAGTAAAAGAGATTTCCCTTATTAAACAGTTCTGTTCCTTCGGTAAAAAATGCACGGTTTTCGTTATACTTTACCTCAAAAGGGGTAAGGTTAAGTACCTGATTGTCGCTTTGTACCTGGCCAAAATCGGGAATCAGCGTCATGTCTAACGTAAGCGCCTGGCTAATGCCATACTTTACATCCATACCGCCATTTACCGAAGAGGTCCAGTTTTTTAAAGCCGGATCTGTAGAAGGGTAGTGGTTAGCATAAGAAGAAAAATAGGGTGAAAACTGCAAGCGTAATGGCGGCTTAATATTTTCTAAACCGGTCCAGTAGCCTTCTTGTGTAAGAAAGCCGTTTACATTTGGATCTACCGGGTTCCACGCTACCTGCTGCCCGGTTTTTTGGCGGCGGCGGGTAATATTAAGGCCCCAGTCCTGCACATTTTTGGTACTAAAACGGATGGCGGAAAGAGGCAGGAAAATCTCAAAACTCCAGCCATCATTATGTATCACAGCGGCACTTGTCCAAACAGCATTCCAGCTAAAATCTTCATCGTTACCATTGCCACTTGGCGCCATTTTGCTATCCATTTGCTGGCCAAGTGGTGTTACAAAATATTCAAACCCATTAATGTTGTCTTTATAAGTATCAAAAATAAACCCAATAAAATCGTTGTTACCAAAGCCGTCACGGGCAGTTATTTCTGTGCTGATACTGTCTTTGTTCGATTCGTGACAATAGCCGCCCATGTACAAGCCTTCGTTGCTGTACAGCATATATACTTCGGTGCGGTTAGCGTGGTCTTCCTTTTTAAAAGGGGTGGGTCTAAATTCGGTATAGTCATCGGCTTTGGGGGCATCTTTCCATGCTGCCTCATCAAGGTTTCCATCTATTTTAATCGGGCCCGATGCACGTTTTGCAGCTAGTTGTTTGGGTGCAGGTTTTTGTGCGATTGCTTGTGTAAGTGAAAAAATGAGTAAAGCAAAAGCAAAAAATTTGGGAGTAAGCATGGGTTCTAATTTACTTATACGAAACTATACGTAGATGTAAATTAGTCTGTTACCGCTTATCAATAA
Organism: Chitinophagaceae bacterium; assembly: GCA_043755055.1. Taxonomy (GTDB): domain Bacteria; phylum Bacteroidota; class Bacteroidia; order Chitinophagales; family Chitinophagaceae; genus JAZKFT01. The sequence goes on from JAYUTQ010000289.1 coordinate 1,298, forward strand.
TTAAATATGTTAAAGGTATTTTAACAATCCGTTTCGAAATATTCACAGATGCTTTTTTAAAACAGTCATCCTACTTCCACGCCGTTAATGGGGTACTAAAAACAAATTAAATTTCAGTTCAGGTGCAGGGCTATTTGCCCTGCGTTTTTAATGCTGAAGTGTCTTTAGAAATGATCAATCCTTCCTGAGGAATGCCAAGCAGGATACTTTTTTCATCAATAAGGGGCTTGATTTCTTTCATGCTCAAAGAGTCGAGCAATTGGTTTTTTAAGTAAAATGTTTGCGTCTTATTGTTTGCCTGTTGCCACCGTATTACCTTACACTGGC
>JAYUTQ010000290.1:0-3571 GCA_043755055.1 Chitinophagaceae bacterium
GAATGAAATCGATTTTCACCACCGGCCGTTATTTTAATCTGCTTCCTATCGAAATAGGCATCTAAAATTTCTTCGCCAAGGGCAATGTGTTCCGGCGGCAGCACCAGGATGATTTCGATATCTGTAAATGCATCTGTAAATGCCTTTAACGTGTAATACAAAACCGGCTTATCGTGCAATGGCAAAAATTGTTTTGGCATATCGCTATTCATCCGTTTACCAATTCCTCCGGCTACTATTACCGCATATTTCTTCATAAATTAATCTTTTAGTTACCCAAACATAATGCAACAGCCCGAAAATTAAATCTATTGAACCATGTAACTTGCCAGTTATGAATTTTCATAGAAAGTTAATATGGATTTTGTGCGGTTTCATGCTTGCTTCCTGCGGTGGCAAAAGGCTGTCATCGCCTACTGAAACGATAGCAAGTTTACAGGAATTGCAGGAGCTGGCCACGGTAGAATACACCATTACAAAAGTGGTAAAAGCAAACGATGATAAAACCTGGTACAAATTTGGTGACCGTAAAATTCTGATTACATCAGAAGCTACTGTTAAGGCTGGTATTGACTTTTCTGCTTTAGCAGAAAAAAATATTACCGTAAACGGAAAAAGAATCAGCATCCTGTTACCGGCCCCCAAAATACTTTCGGTAAATTTGCCGCCCGAAAATATTAAAGTAGCTTTTCAGGATGTGAGCATGTTTAGAAGCCAATTCTCAAGTGGCGAAAGAGATGCATTACTGGCACAAGCAGAAGCACAGATAAGAAGTAGTGGCAACGAACTAGGTATATTGGAACAGGCAAAAACAAACACGCAATTATTTCTTTCAAATTTTTTAATGCAATTGGGTTTTGAAGAAGTGAAATTGAGTTTTGATAAACCTGAAGTAAAAAATTTTTGGATGAGGTAGGACCACGCCTCGAGGCGTGTTCCTACTGAGGCGTGGTCCTACTGAGGCGTGTTCCTGAATAAACAAACACAATGAAAACAATTTATAACTGGATAAGAAGACCGTTGGTACTGGTGTTACTGGTTCTCCTTATTATTCTTCTCTTTCAAAAATTATCCATCTTTTCTGGCATTGGCAACTGGTTTAAAGCCAAGCCGGTTTTGATAGATAACACACCATTGGTAATAAAAGAAGTGAAAGCTATAGCCGAGCTAAATACGGCAACCATGTATCAGGAATTAGTGGTGGATTCAACGGCAATTTCTTCATCGCCTACGCCGGTTATGATTAATCCTTTTTCGATGATTCCCCGTCCGATAATTATGAAAAAAGAGATTGTACTCATTGTAAAAGGAAGGGTAACGGCAGGCATCAACCTTAATAACTTATCAGAAAAAGAGGTATTTGTAAAAGATGATTCTGTAAGCATTGCTATGCCCGCAGCCACTATTACCGATGTATTTATAAACCCATCCGGCATAGAAACTTTTTACGAAAGCGGCACCTGGAGTAATGAAGAAGTAGTACTTGTAAAAGAATCAGCCAAAAGAAAACTACTGGCAGAAGCTGAAAGGCAGCAATTATTACAAAAAGCAGATGCCAAAGCCAAAGCAGTTATTGAACAGTTTTTAAGAGCAGCTCAGTTTAAGAAAATAAACATTCATTAAACTGTGTAACAGAAAAATCCCCACAGTGGCTTACTTGTGGGGATTTGTATTATAAATGACCAATGATTCATTGACGATTATTTACGCATCAATCATCCAATTTCAACACTGCTAAAAACGCTTCCTGCGGCACTTCTACATTACCTATCTGACGCATCCGCTTTTTACCTTCTTTCTGTTTTTCTAACAGTTTGCGTTTGCGGCTAATATCGCCACCATAACATTTGGCGGTAACATCTTTACGCATGGCACTCACATTTTCACGGGCTACTATTTTGGCACCAATGGCCGCTTGTATAGCTATTAAAAATTGCTGTTTGGGTAATAAATCCTTCAGCTTTTCGCAAAGTTTGCGGCCAAACTCGTGGCTTCTTGCACGGTGGATCAAAGCACTTAAAGCATCCAACGGTTCACCGTTCAGCAGGATATCCATCCGTACAATATCGCTTACCCTGTAGCCGCTTGGGTGGTAATCAAAAGATGCATATCCACGGGTTTGGCTTTTAAGTTTATCGTAAAAGTCAAACACAATTTCCGTCATTGGCATTTCAAAGTTCAGCTCCACACGGGTGGGTGTAAGATAGTTTTGGCTAATTAACATGCCTCTTTTACCAATACAAAGGGTCATGATATTACCAATATAGTCTGGCTTGGTAATGATTTGCGCCTTAATAAACGGCTCTTCTATACTTTCCAGCTTTACCGTTTCGGGCATTTCGCTGGGGTTATTTACTATAATGGTTTCGCCACGGGTTGTGTGGGCTATAAAACTTACGTTGGGTACGGTGGTAATTACGGTCTGGTTAAATTCTCTTTCTAAACGTTCCTGTATAATTTCCATATGCAGCATACCAAGAAAACCGCAACGGAATCCGAAACCAAGGGCCTGACTCGTTTCCAATTCAAAAGTGAGGGAAGCATCGTTGAGTTGCAGTTTTTCCATACAATCCCTCAGCTCCTCAAAATCGTCGGTTTCTACCGGGAAAATTCCGGCGAAAACCATTGGTTTTACATCTTCAAAACCCTTAATCATTTCACCCTGATTGTTCATAAGGGTTAGGGTATCTCCTACTTTTACTTCTTTGGCATTTTTAATACCAGTAATAATGTAGCCTACATCGCCACAACGCACTTCGTCCTTGGCGGTCATTTTTAGTTTTAAAATGCCCACTTCTTCGGCGTTGTAAGAGGCCTCGGTGCTTACAAATTTTATTTTATCGCCTTTGCGTAATACACCGTTTAAAATACGGTAATAAATAATAATACCTCTGAAGCTATTGAAAACGCTGTCGAAAATAAGGGCTTGTAGTGGTGCGTCCGGCTCACCAACAGGCGCCGGAATCCGGGCAATAACTGCATCCAGTATTTCCTGGATACCAATGCCGCTTTTACCACTTGCCAAAAGAATATCTTCTTTTTTACAACCAATCAATTCCACAATCTGGTCCTGTACTTCTTCTATCATGGCGCCTTCCATGTCTATTTTGTTTATAACCGGAATAATTTCCAGGTCATTTTCAATAGCTAAGTAAAGGTTGCTGATGGTTTGGGCTTGTATGCCCTGGCTGGCATCCACCAAAAGCAATGCACCTTCGCAGGCTGCGAGTGCACGGCTTACTTCGTAGCTAAAATCGACGTGGCCAGGTGTATCAATCAGATTTAGGGTGTATTCTTCTTTGCCTACGGCATAATCAATCTGTATGGCGTGGCTCTTGATGGTAATTCCTTTTTCACGTTCCAGATCCATATCATCAAGCACCTGTGCCTGCATTTCACGGTCGGTTATGGTATGGGTAAATTCAAGTAAACGATCGGCCAGCGTACTTTTTCCGTGGTCGATATGTGCAATAATGCAAAAATTCCTGATGTTGGTCATCTTCATAAGGCGGCAAATATAGTTGGCGAATGGGAGATGGCAATTCGCTGGTTTTGATTGTATGTTTTTGGT
>JAYUTQ010000291.1:0-3571 GCA_043755055.1 Chitinophagaceae bacterium
CAACTATTTAAGGATGCTTTAATACAATATGTCAAAGAACCTAAACATAACCAATTGATAATGTTCTAATTATACAAGGACGCTAGTGATAATCAGCAATGCCAACTACATTTCCATTATCATCTTTACCAATGTATATTACTCCGCCTTGTGCATTAGAAAACCCACAAACCCATTTCAGATAATCATCATGCCAGCTTTGTTTAAATTCTATGTTTTGTTGTTCAGGCATTGGTAAAATTTTTTCTATAATCTTTTCGAAAGTAAATGTATATCTAAAGTATTTGTGAGCTATTTGCTGGATATCTTTCTCCGAATCTCAAAACTTTTAAAAATTCATTCCGATTATTTTAAGCCCAACCCCTATTTTTGCCGCCCCGCCGGGCGTGGCGAAATTGGTAGACGTACCAGACTTAGGATCTGGCGCCGTGAGGCATGGGGGTTCGAGTCCCTCCGCCCGGACAAGCTAAAAAGCCTTTGAGTTTTTCTCAAAGGCTTTTTATTTGCCCAAAGACGGGATTGCACTTACTTTTGCCGCCCTTACAACAGTTGGCAATTTTTCAGTTGGCAATTTGCAAAGGCGGGTTTATAGCAAATCATACATCCGAAATCAAAAATCAAAAATCATTTATGCCTACAATTACAAGGAACAACGTTGCACCGCTGATTGATAAAATAACCGTGCAGTTAACAAAAGAAGATTACTATCCATCGTTCGAAAAATCGCTTAAAACCTATTCTAAACAGGTAAAGATGCAGGGTTTCCGCCCGGGGCAGGTGCCATTGGGTTTAATAAAGAAAATGTACGGGGCCAGTATTTTTAGCGATGAAATATTGAAAATGGTAGAGAAAGAAATCAACGGCTACCTGACACAGGAAAACCCCGAAATATTTGCACAGCCCCTGCCTACCGACGAGAATTTTGATGCCATGAAGGGCCTGGATATGAACGATCCCAAAGACCTGCATTTTAGTTTTGAAATAGGCCTGAAGCCACCATTTACCATTGCCGACCTATCTAAAGCAAGCATTAAACGCCACAAAGTGACCGTTACCGATGCCATGATAGACGAAGAAGTGGCCCGCCTGCAAACACGCCTTGGCAATATGACCGAGCCGGAAACTGTGGACAGCGATAAGAACGTACTCAACGTAACCTTTACCGAACTGGATGCTGATAGCAATGTGGTAGAAGGTGGTGTTACCAAAGACAATAGCCTGCTGGTGAGTTATTTTAGCGAAGCGGCAAGGCCACAGTTTATTGGGCTTAAAAAAGGCGATGCAGTTACGCTTAAACTCAGCGAAGCTTTTGAGGAAAAAGAACTGGAATTTATATTGAACGATTTGGGCATTACAGCAGCCGATGCCGGCAAATCTTTTAGCGTAGCCATTACCAAAGTAGGTTTGGTAGAAAACCGGGAACTGAACGAGGAATTTTTCAACCAGGTATATGTAGGCAAAGCCATTGGTACCGAAGCTGAATTCCGCAATGCGATTAAAGAAGATATAGAAGCCTATTACGCCAATCAGGACCGTGGACAGGTAGATGATCAGATTTACCATTACCTGCTGGATAACACCAATATAGAATTGCCGGAAGCATTTTTAAAACGCTGGCAAAAGCAAACTGAAAAAGAGCCAAAAACCGATGAGGAAATAGAAGCCGGTTGGCCTTCTTTCAAAAATTCTTTAAAGTGGACGCTGATTAGCGATACCATTATTAAAGAAGCCAAAATAGATGTGGCACCGGAAGAAATAAGGATGTTTGCGAAGCACCAAATGATGGGCTACATGGGCGGACAGGGCAATCCCGAAGACATGCCATGGCTGGATACATACATTGATAAAATGACCAAAGACCAAAAGTTTGTAGAGAACACCTACAACCAAATAGCTACCGACAAACTGTTTGCCATGGCCGAAACAATGGTACAGTACAATGACGAAACGATGAGTGTGGAAGAATTTACAAAGCAACAGGATCATCATAAAGAACACCATCATCATTAATAGTTAATGACAGTGTGTATTGAAACTCCATTTTTTTAAAAATGGAGTTTCTTGTTTTTAAGGCGCTCCGTTAATTACCCATGTGGCAAAAGTTTCACTCACCTTCCAGTTATGGGCCATGTATTTTTGCGGTTTTGCATAAACATACCTCATAAAAAGTAACACATCTGCTGCGGTTGCTTTTTGCATCATAGCAAATAATTCCTGGCCTTTAAATTTCCCCGTTTTTATTTCCTGATCCTGATCGTTGTCCTGCTCAATCATTTCGTCCGCAGTAAAATGGATATCGTTGGCCATGGCCTGTGCTAATTTTTTAGTAGGGTAAAAAGCAGGCGTTTCCAGCATTTTATTACGATCGTAAAAAAAGCTGTCTTCCACTGTGGTAAAACCGATAGCGAACCGGGCCATTTTGAAAAACAAACTGTCTTTGCCCGGCTTTTTGAGCGGTACTAAAAACATGGCTACATCTCCTTTCTGAACCAGTTTTCCGGGTTTTAAAGTTGCCACCAGTTCCACTTCATTCTTCCGCATTATTTGCAAGGTACCTGCGCCGGTATTTACCACACTATCGCCTTCGCTATGCCATGCACTTTGTAGTACAAAAATTTGGTTGGGTTTAATGGTTACGCATTTGGGCTTGTCGGCTATCAGGTAATATTTGTTAGAAGCTTCCATTTGGTCGGGCTCGTAATTAATGGTAAGGGCCACTAATTGCCTGCCATCTTTACCCGGCTGTGCCAGTAAAGAAAGGGGTAGTAGTAAAATAAGAACCAGCTTTTTCATGTGTTGTAATTTTACAAGTAAGGTGGTGATAGGATGTAGGATTGTAAATACCGTCCAGTACTGATTTAGTAAACTTTAACAGCATTGACTGGCGCCGGCCTCCCGGCCGGTGATAGTAGATTACTTGATTTTGAATTTCTACCTGTTGCCACTTTGCAAACGAAGCAGTTAATGTGATATAACTCCAACTAACAAATTAATGAAGTACATTGTTAACCAAGTAATGACACAGCACCGGCCGGGAGGCCGGCGCCAGAGCCAGCTAGTGGTCACTTTTTGCCAAATCTTGCTTTACAAAACAATCTCTTTTAAGCCTGTTTTTTTCAATACTTCATTCAACGCAGGTAATTCCTTTTTCTTTAAATCCGCCCAGGCCATTTGTGCAAAAGATAAGTTGTATTGGGCTTCAATAGCGGCATTCATTGCTTGTTCAGTTGGCGGCATATCCGTATCATGTAGCACATTAAATACCGATGCAAAAGCGCTGTTGAGTTGATTGAAGCCTTTGTCTTTAGAACCCTGTGGCGTACTTTCCAGCATAGCTGCGTGGCTGTCTATTTCTTTTAATTGATCCAACGCTTGGCCATTTGCCGCTGACAAAAGATTTTTTATTTGAATACGTAAAACAGCCAGTTCTTTTGAATTGGCAGCACAACTTTTTCTTCCGTTATAGCAGAGCAAAGAGAGATTGTGCTGTATTTCCAGGTCATTGGTTTTTGTAGTAACCCTCGGGTCCATTTTAACATTAAAAGCCTGAAAATATTCTTTGCCATCCACC
>JAYUTQ010000292.1:0-8133 GCA_043755055.1 Chitinophagaceae bacterium
CAGCTACCTTCATTTCTAAGCAAAGAAGATACTATGTTTAAAAAATTGGTTGCCTGTATTGTGATTTTTATAGGAACAAATACACAAGCACAATGGTACAATCCGGATAATGTAAACGCCAAAGCCACCATAGCCTATAATGGGGCTATTGAATATGCTCAAGACCAAAAATGGGCTGATGCCAAATACCTGCTGCTGAAAACCCTACAGTTTGACCCTAAAATGGTGGATGCTTACCTGAGCTACGCCGGTATTTGTGGCGAAAATAAACAGTACGACAGCGCCATTATTATGTATGAAAAAGCCCGTAGCCTCGACTCTTTTTATTTTCGGGATTACAACCTGCCTTACTCCATAAACCTTGCTGGCAATGGCCGTTTTAATGAGGCACTTGCAGCCGTAACCCTTTTTTTAACCAGCGGCCGCCTTAACGAACGCAGCATTAAAGCCGGAGAGTTTAGAAAACGTGGCTACCAGTTTGCCATTGATATGAAAAAAAATGGCCGTGATGTGAGTGGCGAATTTGCCCCTAAAAATCTTGGCGACAGCATCAATACAGAATTTCTGGAATACTTTCCATCACTACCAATAGAAGGCGATAAACTGGTTTTTACCAGAAGAATATTTGGAAGAAATGAGGATTTTTTTGAAGCTATGAAACTGCTCCAATCCAAGCCCCTGTACCCTAAAGGGGAAATTACCTTACCAGTTAATGGCAATCAGTTATCAGTTTGGAGTAAGGCAAAACCATTGGATGGCGTAAATACCGAGCAAAACGAAGGGGCGCAGTGTATTAGCCAGGATGGTGAATGGCTGGTATTTACCGGCTGCAACCGTCGTGAAGGTTTTGGGGGCTGCGATATTTACATCAGCTTTAAAATGCCCGATGGCAGGTGGACTAAGGCTGAAAACCTTGGCCCAAATATCAATACCGAATTTTGGGAAAGTGCTCCAAGCCTTTCGCCTGATAAAAAAGACTTATACTTTAGCAGCCGCCGAAGCGATGGCTTTGGTGCCGGCGACCTTTGGGTTAGCCACCTTACCGCCAAAGGCAACTGGGGCCCTGCCGAAAACCTGGGGCCGGAAGTGAACAGCAGGGGCGAAGAAAGTTCGCCATTTATACATGCCGATAACCAAACCTTATACTTTACCAGCGATGGCCTGCAGGGCTATGGCGAAAGCGATTTATTTGTAAGCCGCAAAGGCCCAAAAGGCGACTGGAGCATTCCTCAAAACCTGGGTTACCCTATTAATACAATTGATAGCGAAGGCAGCCTTGTAGTTACCGCCGATGGCCAAACCGCTTATTATGCCAGCGATAGAAAAGACACAAAAGGCGGACTGGATCTGTACAGTTTTACCATGCCAAAAAACATACAGCCTATAAAAACCTTATGGGTAAAAGGCAAAGTGTACGATGCTATAACCAACAAAGGACTGCCAAGTGGTGTAGAGCTAAAAGATGTAGTCACAGGCACAGTGATAGAAAATGTACAAACAGATGAAAGGGGAAATTACCTCATCACTTTACCCATTGGCAGAGAGTATTCGTTTACCGTAAACCGCAAGGGTTATTTGTTTTACAGCGATACCTATTCGCTGATTAATAACCCAACCGATAGTGTGTACGAAAAAAATATTCCGCTGCAACCCGTGGCTGTAAATACCAGGATGGAGCTTAAAAACATCTTATTTGAGACCAATAGTTTTAAGCTAAAAACATCCTCTTACACAGAATTGGATAAAGTGGTGCAACTACTAAAAGACAACCCAACACTTAAAATACAAATTGGCGGCCATACCGATAATGTAGGCAAGCCCGCCGACAATTTAAAGCTGAGTAATAGCCGGGCAAAATCGGTGGTGGCTTATATTGTAAGCAAGCAAATAGTGGCTAACAGACTTAGCTTTAAAGGCTTTGGCAGCAGCAAACCTATTGCAGATAACAAGACAGAAACAGGCCGATCTAAGAACAGAAGGACCGAGTTGGTGGTGACGGGTAATTAGTATTATTTTTGAGAAAATAAAAAGGTTATGAATTTAACATTGGTCGTAACAAAAGGTGAAGAATTTTACATTGGTAAAATAAAAGAAATACCTGAAGTGCTTACACAAGGAACTACCGTGGCCGAAACAAGAGAAAATATTTTGGATGCTTTGGAATTGTATTTGGAAATGATGCAGGAAGAAAAAGAAGAATCTGAACTTGTTTTAGAGGAATCAATGCCACTTTATAATGTCGGTTAAAATAACGGCCTTCCAAAAACACTTACGACTCAACGGCTGTGAATTATATCGTAATGGAGGTAAACATGATGTTTGGATAAATTTATCTTCAAGAAAAAGAACAACTGTCCCAAGGCATCCACAAATAGATAAAAATTTATCTGAAATGATTTGTAAACAACTGCAAATACCCAAAATGTGATGTTTTCCAAGCTAACCTGAATTATAAAGCTGACGGGTAATTAGTATTATTTTTGAAAAAATGATTTTTATGAAGACAATCAATTTGGAAAATATAGTTTGGAAAGAAGGAGACTTTTTTGTGGCTAAATGCTTAAATGTTGAAGTATCATCTTTTGGTGATACCAGAGAAGAGGCCGTTCTAAATTTAAATGAGGCATTAGAACTTTACTTTGAAGATTGATTTTTCTGCCATTAATCATCAGAATCCAAAATCCATCAATCTCAACTTGAAATTTGAAAATTGAGCATTGAATATTGAACATTAAAATAATAACCGATAACATCATCAACCAAGAACGGCAACAGCCCAATGCACCCCGAACTTCTCTACCAAATAGCACTAACCCAAATACCTAATATCGGCTGCGTACATGCTAAAACTTTAGCCGAACATTTCGGCTCTGCCGAAGCCATTTTTAAGGCCAAAAAATCAACCCTTGAAAACATTGAAGGCATTGGTAGTGTACGTGCAAACAGTATTAAATTTTTTGTAGATTTTAGCCTTGCAGAAGAAGAGGTGAAGTTTATAAACAAATACAAAATACAACCACTTTTTATAACCGACAAGGAATACCCAAAAAGGCTGCTGAATTGCTACGACAGCCCAACTATGCTGTATTACAGAGGCGAAGCCGATTTAAACACATCAAGAATTATCTCCATCATTGGCACACGTGGTAATACCGAATATGGTAAATCCGTAACCGAAAAACTGGTGAAGGATTTGGCTGCAGAAAAAGTGCTTATTCTCAGCGGTCTGGCATTTGGCATAGATACTACTGCCCACAAAGCCGCTCTAAAAAACAGCTTGCCTACCGTTGGAGTGTTGGCACATGGCCTCGATACCATTTACCCTGCAGAAAATACCAAACTGGCCAAGCAAATGGTAGCCGAAGGTGGCGGCATCCTCAGCGAATTTATAAGCGGCACCAAACCAGATAAACACAATTTTCCCACTCGCAACAGAATTGTGGCCGGTATGGCCGATGCAACGATTGTAATAGAAACAGACATTAAAGGCGGCAGCATGATTACAGCCGAACTGGCTAATAATTATAATCGGGATGTGTTTGCTTTTCCGGGTAAAACCACAGATGTAAAAAGTAAAGGCAGCAACTATTTAATACGGGTAAACAAGGCAGCCCTTATTACTTCGGCACAGGATTTACTGGAACAAATGGGCTGGCTACCAGAACCTGAAAAGAAGAAAAAAGTACAAAGGCAGCTATTTATTGAACTCACTGCCGATGAAAGAATACTAGTGGATTTACTCAACCAAAATGAACAAATGCAGATAGATGACATTTACCTGAAAAGCCAGCTTAGCACCAGTTTGGCAGCATCTGCATTGTTAAGTTTAGAGTTGCAGGGCATTGTGATGAGCTTGCCGGGAAAGGTGTATAAACTGGCGTAAAATTATCCGAGTTTGGTACGAATTAAATTTTAGTAATTACTTGCATCCGCTAATCCTTCCTCAGGATTCAAATATTCAATACCCATCTTTGCAGCAATCTTACAAAGATTTTTATCAGATGAAACCATGGTTGTTTCCTCTATTATATTAATTAGCGAACAGGTAGCCAAATGCAAAGCATCGTATGTTTTAATCTCTTGTTCAGCACCATATTTTTTTATTATTTGTGATGCTTCTGAAAATACAGACTCATCTAATTCTACAATGAATTCATATTGCATATCCCTTTCGAAATTATTTAATGTTGACAAAACAATACTTTCATCTATAATTTCCCCGTGTCTAAATTTTTTATACAGTGTAGAATAAACTTCCGTAAATATTAATCTTGAAAAAACCAGGTCATCAGAATTGTCATTAAATATTCGTTCTACTCTTCCAGAACCGTTCTCTACATGAAGTAATTTTACGTACGCACAAGTGTCAAAATAATACTTCATACCGGCTCATTATTTCTATTTTCAATAATAGCTTCTGAAACCGAGGTTTTCAAACCTTCTAATAACAATCTTGATTTTAAATAATTTTTTGGTTTGCCCTCCGCTGGGATAGAGGCCTTACGTGTTATTGATAACCTTCTTTTTGATAGCTCACCAGTTTCATTAACTGCTATTGCAAACGGAGATGTAGCGGTTTGTATTTCTGTTGTTGTCATCTTCAAACTTTTTTCAAATTTAAGCTATATCACAGAACAAAAAGCTGCTACAATTTCAAAATTTTGCCCATTCCACCCGCCACCTTATCTTCGCCTATGGCAACAAGAAAAACCCTCCCAACAACCAAGACGGAAAAATTTTATGGCGAAGGACTCACCTTCGATGACGTATTATTACTCCCGGCCTACAGCGAAGTACTACCACGGGAAGTAGACATCAAATCCCAGCTTACCAAGTCTATATCGCTTAACCTGCCCATGCTCAGCGCAGCCATGGATACGGTTACAGAGTGGCAATTAGCCATAGCCCTGGCCCGGGAAGGCGGCATCGGCATCCTGCATAAAAACATGAGCATTGAGCAGCAAGTGGAGCAGGTGCGTAAAGTAAAACGCAGCGAAAGCGGCATGATCATCGACCCTATAACCCTCAATATAGATTCTACCATTGGCGATGCATTAAAGCTGATGAAAGATAATAAAATTGGTGGTATCCCCATTGTGGATGCAGCCAAAAAACTGGTTGGCATCCTCACCAACCGTGACCTTCGTTTTGAGGGCAACAGCAAACGTAAAGTGAGTGAGGTAATGACAAGTACCAACCTTGTTACCGCCCCCGAAGGCACCACTTTAAACAGTGCATTTAAAATTCTGCGCCAGCATAAAGTAGAAAAATTACCGGTGGTAAAAAAAGACCAAACCCTTGTGGGCCTTATTACTTACCGTGATATTCAAAAACTGCAAAGCCAGCCCAATGCCGTTAAAGATTCTTTTGGCCGCCTGCTTGTAGGTGCCGCCCTTGGCATTACCCACGACATGCTGGACCGTGCAGATGCCCTCCTAAAGATTGGAGTAGATGTAGTTACCCTTGATAGTGCCCACGGCCACAGCCGTGGTGTAATTGAGTCGGTAAAAAAGCTACGCAAAGCATTTAAAAATATACAGATTATAGCTGGCAACGTAGGCACTGCCGCTGGTGCCAAAGCATTGGCCGATGCTGGTGCCGACTGTGTAAAAGTGGGCATAGGACCGGGTTCTATTTGTACCACCCGTATAGTGGCCGGTGCAGGTGTACCACAGATTACCGCCGTAATGGAAGCCGCCGCCGCACTCAAAAGCAGCGGCATTCCGCTAATAGCCGATGGTGGCATCCGCTATACCGGCGACCTTGTAAAAGCATTGGCCGCAGGTGCCAGCCTCGTAATGATGGGCAGCGTATTTGCCGGCACCGAAGAAAGCCCAGGCGAAACCATTATTTACGAAGGCCGCAAGTTTAAGCAATACCGTGGCATGGGCAGCATTGGCGCCATGCAGGGCGGCAGCAGCGACCGTTATTTTCAGGATGTGGAAGATGGCATTAAAAAGCTGGTACCCGAAGGCATTGAAGGCCGGGTGGCATTTAAAGGCGCCCTTAGCGAAGTGGTACACCAATACATGGGCGGCCTCCGAGCAGGCATGGGCTACTGCGGTGCCCCCAATATTAAAGCCCTGCAAGACCATGCCCAATTTATCCGCATCACCAATGCCGGCATGAAAGAAAGCCATGCACATGATATTGAGATAACCAAAGAGAGCCCGAATTATAGCAGGTAGAGACAGTTGGCAGTTTTTCGGTTGGCAGTTGGCAACAAAATTTGTAGTTGTAATTATTTCGAAGCCTTGCACTATATCCCCCGCTGGCGGGGGTTGCAGGTTCTTGCCTGACGGGGGTGGATAGGGAGTATCCAATTTTATGAACCCAACTGAAGTACTGCTATTGAGCGACATTGGCGAACGTTATAACCCCGTAGAATTACGGGGCTCCATTCAGGTGTTGTGCTGCGATGAAACCATTCGAGAACCATACTTTTTTCAACAACGGGTTTTTGTTTCTGCTGCAATAGATCTTGTCTCCACGAAGCTAAATCCGCACCGATAAAAATACCTAACAAAATTGCGGTTAGTGGGGACACAAACCATAGCTATTGGGCGACATTGGCGACGCCTGTTCAGGTGTTGTGCTACTACAATTGACATCAGTTTAAATGAAAAAGTATTAAGTAAAGAATGAAAAATATTTAGGATAAAAAAACTTGATTTCAACAACTTATAAAAACGGAATTTTTATTTCCTCCAATTGGGGTAAAAAAAACAGGCTGCATATTCAGAAAATAGCAACCTGTTTTTAAAATCAATATGTTTTATTTAATTACCACCTGCAAACCAAAGTTTTACGGCTTGGCCTTTGCCACCCATACGGGTTTCAGCAGCGGCAACACCTGCGGCATTTAATTGCTTCATGCGGTCGGTATAAGGTATCCGCTGTATAAATTGTCCGGCTGGTACGTCTGAACTTGGGTCGTAAGCTGAAGGCTCGTACAAGCGGGGAAATCCGGTGCGACGGAAGTTTGCCCATGCTTCAAATCCATCAGGATAAATAGCAATCCATTTTTGAATTTGAATTTGCTCTCTTTGCTCGGCAGCCACCGCACTGAACCTTACCGGTAATGTGCTTATAGGCCTTGTGGTATTAACCGGAGTAAGTGGTAAATCGGTATTGTTGGCTGTGTAGGCAGCAATGGCAGCGTCTGATACCGAGGGTAAAAACTGCTTCATACTAGCACTAATTCCCAGGCCATACCAGGTTGCAGCGTCACCTGCGCCTGCCCATCCCATCATTTTAGCTTCAGCCATCAAAAAGCAAGCTTCAGCATACGTTAGTACAATGCGGGGGTTGCTGTTCATATTGGCAACAGTAAACCTAGAACCAACGTTAGAATTGTTTCTGAAGGAGTTTTCTGCTGTTGCATTGAGGTCGGCCGATCCATTGCGAATGCCATTAAATTTTCCAACAAATGCAGCATCCCCACCGCCATCTACCGGTGCAAAATACTCACCCTGGCGGGGGTCTTTATAACCGCCCAAAATGCTTTCGCTGGTAGCACTCATTCTAAACTCGTTCCAACCACTAATTTGGTTGTATGCGTTGGGCAAAATGTTGTTCACTCTTGCCAAAGCATTTTCGGTATTGGCACTATAAATACCGGTTGCAATGGCCGCTTCACCTTCGGTTTTGGCTTTAGCAGGGTCTTTAGTACTGATGCGAATGGCCAAACGAAGCCGCAGGGTTTGGGCGAATTTTTTCCAATTGGTGGTGTTGCCGGCATAAATTACATCTTTAGCATCGTAGCTAGGCCCGGCGTCAATTGCCTTTGCAGCCTCGTCAAGCTCTTTAAACATGTCGTAATAGATGTCTTTTTGGCTGTCATACTTCTCTGGTTTTGTAGGGTCACCAGCACTGAAGTAAGGAATGTCACCATAAAAATCTACCATTCTGTGAAAAAGAAAAACCTTCCAAATCCGGGCAATTTGCTTTTGATTGTTGTTGGCATTTGGGCTCTTAATAATATCCACCAAATTCTTTATGTCTCTGGGGTAAAATAAGTTCCACCCAAAATCCAGCCATCCCTGGTTTATTTGATAGCGGTCGCTAAAGAAATAGCCCTGTGAGGTAGCAAAATGCTGACCATACAAATCGGCATATAAGGCTTGTACCCGC
>JAYUTQ010000293.1:0-8125 GCA_043755055.1 Chitinophagaceae bacterium
GTTTACGCACTTTGGCACAAGGCCCATGTATATGGATCATGCTATTAATCAGGCCATAGCTTTTAACAGTGCCATTGGGCAAGAAAAAAAGCTGGCCCGGTTACAGTTTTTAAAAAACTATTGGATGCAAAAAGTAGCAGCCATTGCAGGTGTAATATTTCAAACTTCAGCTAACAATAACTGGAGTACTGCCATGGCCAATGTGTATATAGAAGGAGTACCTGCTTATGAATTAGATGCGTTTTTATTTGCCAGATACAAGATTCATGCGGTAAGTATTAACCGGGAAAAAGTAAACAGCCTCCGCATTACACCAAACATTTTTACTACTATTAAAGAGCTGGACCTGCTTGCCGAAGGCATCGAAAAATTTGCTACAAGCAAACATTAATTATTAGAGGTTGTAATTGAGTATTGGCACCCCCCCCAACTGCTACTAAACATAATGTAACGAAAATATGGGTGCGGTATCGTCATAAAAAATGACCTTCAACCTGCCAACAAGTCCCAAAAATAGATTGGCAATAAAGTTGCCATATACGGTATAAAATTATCAATTATGGCAAGTGAAAAAGCAATATTAGCCGGTGGCTGTTTTTGGGGCGTGGAAGAATTGATCCGGGAATTGCCGGGGGTGGAATCCACAAGGGTAGGCTACACAGGCGGCGATGTAAAAAATGCAACCTATCGTAACCATGGCTCACATGCCGAAGGGATCGCTATCTCGTTCAATCCGGAACAGCTTTCGTACCGAAAGTTGCTGGAGTTTTTCTTTATGATACACAACCCCACTACAAAAAACAGGCAGGGAAATGATATCGGAATGTCGTACCGATCGGCTATTTTTTATTTGGACGAGGCCCAAAAAAATACAGCAGAAATGCTGATCAATGAAATGGATGCCTCGGGTATATGGCCCGGAAAAATTGTAACCGAAGTGGTGCCAGCTGCCGATTTTTGGGATGCGGAGGAAGAACATCAGGCCTATTTACAAAAACATCCACATGGCTACACCTGCCATTTTGTAAGGCCGCAGTGGCAAATGGCTACATCAAAATAAAAATCTTTTTTGCGGAGGCGAAAGGGTTTTTGTTGTAACAGAATTTTTGGATGCGGAAATAAAAGAGATAGCGGTTCCTGATTATTTTTCGGCTTTAGCCGTAAAATAATCGGGAAAAATAAAAAGCAGCTTTCTATCTTACGTGCCACCTATTTCGTGTAACAAAAATTAGTTCCATGACAAAACCCCTAAACCTTTCGCAGAAACGTATTGAATCCATCGACATCCTCCGGGGTATCGTAATGGTAGTAATGGCTCTGGATCATGTACGGGATTATTTTCATATTACTGGCAATACCGACGATCCGCTGAACCTGGAAACGACTACGCCAGCCTTGTTTTTTACAAGGTGGATCACACATTTCTGTGCTCCGGTTTTTATCTTCCTTTCCGGCGTTTCTATTTACCTGCAAAGCCTGCGCAAAACAAAAAAGGAACTCAGTATTTTTGTTATCAAACGAGGGCTGTGGCTCATTTTTATTGAGTGCACCATCATTGCATTTGCCTGGACATTTAATCCGGCTTTCAGTTTTGTTCCGTTTCAGGTAATATGGGCTATTGGTATTAGTATGGTTATTTTGGGCTTGGTAATTTTGCTGCCTTATGCGTTGGTTGCCGCCATTGGTTTCATCATTGTTTTTGGCCACAACCTGTTAGATATAATAGAGTCTGCCCCAGGCTTTAAGGCAAATTTTTGGATGGATTTAGTGCACAGTTCCCGGTTTGCCATGTATCCTTTTGCAGAAAATCAATTCGTGGCAATCGCCTACCCTTTTCTGCCATGGACGGGGCTTATGATGCTTGGTTACTGTGCCGGCGTTTTCTTTAGCCCCACATTTGATGCGGCCAAAAGAAAAAGGATACTTACTTTTTCCGGCCTTGGGTTAATACTGCTATTTATTGTGCTCAGGTTCATTAATATATACGGCGACCCGGAGCCATACACCACTCAAAAAACCGGCCTGCTCACTTTTTTCTCTTTTATAAAAGTGAATAAATACCCGCCATCTTTAATGTATATGAGCATAACCATTGGCATTGCATTGGTAGTATTGGCTTTTTTAGAACGGTTTAAAAATGCCTTTACCAATACCATGAGCATCTTTGGCCGTACCGCTTTTTTCTACTACATACTCCATATTTATTTAATACACTTTCTTTCTGCCATTTGCTTTTTTGCCAGAGGCCATTCTTTTGCAGATGGCATTCAGGCACAGGGTAATTTTCCGTTTCTGTTCTGTGTTCCCGGCGAAGGGTTTGGCCTGCCAGGCACCTATTTGTTTTGGATATTGACCGTGGTGTTACTGTACCCATTGTGCAAATGGTACGACCGTTATAAAACCAACCACAAAGAAAAATGGTGGCTGAGTTATTTATAAAAAATAGGATTAGGTATTTTTTACGCAACTCATCTAATAGGGTGGCCTCGAAAGAAAAGCGTAAAGAAAATTATGCTCAAAGCCGTTAAGAAGCCGGCGCTTTTTGAGCCGGCAGAGTCTATGAATAGGATGACTTTTACGGCGAGTTGGCCGGATTTAGGCTTTGAGCATAATTTTTAGCTTTTATTTTGGAGCCTTGATTTTTTTTGTTTCTTTTTTTTATCAAGAAAAAAAAGAAAAAACATCGATTATATAAACGTGTTTCTCTGGTTATGCGCTCAAAATACCTAATCTGAATAAAAAATAATGTATCCTATTTTATTGCCAGCTAAGAGAGTGTAGTTTATATTTAACATCCGAATACGATTTTATTAATATCTTTTTGGGGTACGATTTTGGATACCTTACACTTAAACAATTACTATGTCTAAAAAAACAAACAAACAATTTGGTGTGTGGATGGATAGTCATCATGCAACCGTGGTAGGAATAACAGATGACGCAGCTACAGAATTTACAGTATTAGGCCACGCCACCAATGCCGGTGCCGGAGCCAACAGCAGCGAAAAAAATGAAAACAATGATGCAAAAACTTTGCAACATAAATACTTTAAAGAGATACTTACTTACATGCAAAATGCAGAGGAAGTACATATAACGGGCACCGGTATTGCACAGGAACAATTTATGCATTACATGGCAGATACCCCACAGTTTAAAAATACGGTTACAGCAGAGAGCACATCTAACAAAATGAGTGATGAAAGCCTGATTGCCTACATCACATCAAAAATGAATTAGTAAAATGATCGAATAGAAACAAAATCCGCTTTACCAAGATGTATAAAGCGGATTTTGTTTTAAATGGGGCTGGCTTTTGGGGCAATTTTACCCCACTATGATTGTATTCAAGCAATTTTCTTGATTGTTATTTCATCCATCCCCGCTTTACTGTCACTTTTTCACCATTTATCTTTTCTATGATTATTTCATTCAGGTTTGTAAAACTAAGCCAGTTAAAATAGTCGCAAGTATTAGCATAATCGGTTATAGCTTTTCCGGAAACCGACTTAATTTCATCACCAATTTCCAAAGCCAGAGCGGTAGTATTGGCCGATAGATTTTTTCCGGTAACAATAAACTTTCCTTCTACTATAGAAATACGGGCATCAAAAATTTTAGTTGCGGCTACCTGTTGGTTATTCGTTTTTAAAAAATACGAAGCTGTGCTGTGATTTAAAATAACGGCACTGCAATATTTAGAAAAGAAGCCTACTCCAATTTTAAAATCGGTTTTCTCAGGGATGGATACCAGTATATTATCAAAGCTAACGCCACCAATACCCACACCATTTAGCTTCACGGTTTTTAGTGTATCAGGCTTGCCAAGACCACCAAGACCCATGCTTGAATAAATTCCCACTGAGGTATTATCGGTTTGTTTGTTTGAGGCATACAAGCCATTTATAAAATCCGATTCGGAAATATCAATTACACCGGAATATCCAAAGTCTATAAGGCAGTTTTTAATTTGCTTATTGCCGATTTGCATTTCGGTATACGGCCTTTTGTTACTTCCTTTTAACGGCATAGCGTTATAGCTGTCATCCGTTGCAAAAGGTGTTTGCGATACCTGTACCATATTGTTTTCAAAATTAAAAAGCCAGTTGAGCTTGCTAATTACATTTTGCCCAAGCAAGTATAATTTATTGCATTGTAAAAACTCCATGTCAACATACAGGCTTTTTACCTTCTCAAACTCAAAACTCCCAATAGTCATTTTTTCAATGCTGATGATTTGGCCTTTAACGGTTTTGTTATTGGCATCTTTCACTCCTTTTTTTCGGGTATCCAAATCGCAATTCGCTACTTCCTGATTGGCAGAATTCAAAACGCCTATGCCGGCGCCGGTATCAAAAGCAAAATCTACAGAAGCTCCATTAAGCTTGCCTTTAATAACAAGCAACTTTTTGGCCATAGTAAATGGTAACGTATCAATTTTATTGCTTTGAGAAAAGCAACATACCGAACACAGAAAAATGAATACGGTAAAAATTATTTTGGGCATGGATAGGTGTTATAAAAGTAGTTAAATGATAAATTTTTAGGATTAGGTGTTTTAGTCGCATACCATTTAGTACGTTGGCCTCGAAAGAAAAGCGTTAAGAAAATTATGATTGAAGCCGTTAAGAAGCCGGCGCTGTTTGAGCCAGTCGGGTCTATGACCTAAAAGGTTTTTACGGCGAGTTCGCCGGGTTTAGGCTTCAATCATAATTTTCAGCTTTTATTTCGGAGCCTTGGTTTTTTTTGTTTTTTTTTTATCAAGAAAGAAAAAGCATTGAAAATCATATCAGGTATGTGTTTGCGTACAAAACACCTAATCCTAAAATTAATTTTTTAAAAAAAAACCATCAGATTTCGAATAGCATCCGATTCCTGATGGTTTTTTTGCATTACAATCATCCTATCTCTTCCAATCCGGAACACGGCCCGGTGTGTACGGAGCGCCGCTTTGTTCCAGTTGCAGTTCTAGTTTTTTAACTGCTTCGCCTACAACTTTTATTTCGGCCAGTACCGGTGCAAATTGTTTGGCTGCCACATCGTAGCTATTCATAAATGTGGTGGTAGGTGCAGCAGTAGCACTCAGCAGGCCGCCGAGTATATTGCCCACTCTGTTATTAATAGAAGTTGGGGCCTCAAATTCTCTACGGGTAAGCGATGCATCGCCGTTCAGTTTTTTGTTGGCTTCGGCCAGTCTTCTTTCAAGCCCAATCATATCTTTTACCAGCGATTGTTCCAGGGCAGGGGTTTCCATCACCGCCTGTTTCATATACCTTAATTTGTTCATCAGTTCGTTGCGGTAAGCATCGGCACCATCTACGGCACGGTGCAGTTCTTCTGCTTTTTTACCAAACTCGTTCAATGCTTTTTTATCGGTAGCAGCCATGGTAGCCATGTTTAAAGCGTCTACTTTAAATGGTTGTGGCGCTACCAATTCGGTATAGCTGCCGTCCTCAAATTTGCTGAGCGATACTTTGTAATCACCGGGCAACACCAGTATGCCCTGGTCGGGACTGCTGAAAGCCTGGCTTTCATCAAATGGGGTAAAGTCTATTGGCCCTTTTACGGCTGTATGAAAATCCCAGATGATGCGGCTAACGCCTTTTTTGGCCGGCGCTTTCAGTCTTCTTACTACTTTTCCGGCATCGTCGGTAATGGTAAAAAGCAGGTGTGGTGCTGGTTGTGCGTCTTCCATCCGCAAGCTATCCATCGGCGGATAGTAAGGTGCTTCGCCTTTTTTAATCTTCTCTTTTTCTGCCGCCTGCCGTTTTTCTTTCAGTGTTTTTATATCTTCTTTTAAATAATAGGTAAATGTGCTGCCTACGGTTGGGTTAGCCACGTTCCAATAACTTTCTCCCTGAAAACCTTTGCCCCGGATGCCGAGTGGCATGCTTTCAATATACATCCAAGCATTGCGGATAGGTGAGATGAATGCTGTTTTTTCCAGATCGGTTTTCTTTAAATTGCGCAAAGGCGTAATATCATCCAGCACATAAAAACCACGGCCAAAAGTGGCTAGTACCAGATCATTATCCCGGGGCTGTATTTCCATATCTTTTATAGCTACCGTAGGCAGGCCACCTTTTAGTTGTGTCCATTTGGCACCGCCATCTATGCTGCAATAAACGCCAAACTCAGTTCCTGCAAATAGCAGATTTGGATTCACCGGATCTTCTGTAATGCAATAAGATGTACCTCTTTCGGGCATGTTATTTTGTATTGCCGTCCATGATTTACCCGCATCGGTAGTTTTAAAAATATAGGGTTTAAAATCGCCGTAGCGGTGATGGTTAAAAGCAGCGTAGGCCATGTTTTTATTATGTGCCGATGCAATGATGATGTTTACATAAGTACGCTCCGGTACGCCGGGAATATTGTCAATCTTCGTCCAGTTTTTACCACCATCGGTGGTTATGTGCACCAGGCCATCATCCGTACCTGCGTAAATTAAATTTTCGTCCAGAGGGCTTTCGGCAATGGTGGTAAGCTGGCCATAAATATCGGTGCTGCCGTTTTTGGCCACCGCATCCACACTCCATACTTTACCCATTACGGTGAGCTTATTACGGTCTATGCCACGGCTTAAATCCGGGCTTATCACTTTCCAGGTATTGCCACGGTCGTCGGTTCTAAAAACCTTGTTGGCGCCGAAATATACCCTTTTATGGTCATGTTTGCTTATTAGTAATGGAGCATCCCAGTTAAAGCGGTAAGGGGCTTCGCCTTCGGTTTCCACAGGGCGTATGTCCAATATTTCACCACTCTTTTTATCGAACCGAACAAGGCCGCCATACTGGCTTTCGGCGTAAATAATGTTTTCATCTTTATAATCGGCCTGGCTTTCGAAACCATCGCCACCGTTGGTAATAAACCAATTATCGTTTACAATTCCATTGGCGCTTCTGGTACGGCTAGGGCCGCCGAGGCTAAAATTATCCTGCGTGCCACCATACACATTATAAAAAGGAAAGGCATTATCTAAACTTACTTTGTAGAACTGCGTAACGGGTATGTTTTGTTTAAAATCCCAGTTTTGGCCAGCGTCGAACGTTTCGTACAAGCCTCCATCGCAGCCCACTAGCATGTGGGTGGTTTTGGCAGGATTTACCCAAATAACATGGTTGTCTACGTGCTTGCTTTTTTCGCCAAGGTTATGAAAGCTGCGGCCGCCATCATCGCTCACCTGCATGTACACGTTTACGCCGTAAATACGATCTATGTTTTGAGGGTCGCAAAAAATTTCCTGATAGTAGTTAACCGAAGTGGTAAAGCTGCCACGTTTTTCCCAGCTAGCTCCACGGTCGGTGCTGGCAAAAAGCCCGCCTTTGCCTTCGGCGGCTTCTACCACGGCAAACAAATAATCCGGATTAATAGGGCTCATGGCCATGCCTATTCTGCCCAAATCCACACCGGCGGGGAGGCCGTTCATCATCTTGTTCCAGGTGGTGCCGCCATCTGTGCTTTTGTACAGGGCACTTTCGGGGCCGCCGCCGATGTAAGTAAATACTTTCCGCTGCCGTTGGTGTGCGGCGGCATATAGCACATTGCTGTTTCGTGGGTCCATCATCACCTCATTAAAACCGGTGTGTTCGCTTACGTTTAAAACCTGCTTCCATGTTTTACCGCCGTCGGTGGTTTTGTAAATGCCACGTTCGCCACCGCTATTCCATACCGGGCCATAGGCTGCCACAAATACGATGTCGGGGTTATTGGCATCCACCACTATTTTGCCAATATGTTCGCTTTTGGTAAGGCCCATATTTTTCCAGCTTTTGCCGCCGTCTTCGCTTTTGTATACACCATCGCCGTAGCCTACTACCCGTTGGTTATTGTTTTCGCCACTACCCACCCATACTGTGTTTGGGTTAGTTGGGTCAATGGCAACGCAGCCAATGGAGAAAGACGCTTCGCCATCAAAAACCGGCTCGTAGGTAACGCCGGCATTTACCGTTTTCCAAACACCGCCACTGGCCGAGGCCACATAGTATTCGGCAATATTGTTGGGATTAACCGCAATGTCCACAATACGCCCTGAGGTAATAGCAGGCCCAATACTATGTGGCCTCGGCCAGTGGCGGTGTTTGGAAAACGGTAAATGCCGGCGTTACCTACGAGCCGGTTTTTG
>JAYUTQ010000294.1:0-3554 GCA_043755055.1 Chitinophagaceae bacterium
CCAAGTCACTTTAATTGAACAATTGACTATTTGATCTACCGATCTACAGACCATTACCAAAACCAACAACTATGCAAATTATCGAGATTAAGGTATTACGTGGCCCCAATTACTGGAGTGTTCGTCGCAACAAACTAATTCAGTTAAAACTGGACCTGGAAGAATTGGAACAAAAGCCGACCAACGAAATACCTGGCTTTAGGGAACGTCTTGAAAAAATGTTTCCTACAATGATAGAACACCGGTGCAGTGAAGGTGTTCGTGGTGGGTTTTTTATGCGGATAGATGAAGGTACCTGGATGGGCCATGTGATAGAACATATTGCTCTGGAAATGCAAACCCTTGCCGGGATGGATACCGGCTTTGGCCGTACCCGTGGCACCGGAAAAGATGGCGAATATTATGTAGTGTTTAGCTATATGGAAGAAGATGCAGGCGTGTATGCGGCCAAAGCAGCAACCCGTGTGGCACAAGCATTGGTGGATGATATGCCATACAATCTTGATGAAGACATTCAACAATTAAGAGAAATACGTGAAGACACCCGCCTTGGTCCAAGTACGGGCTGCATTGTGGAAGAGGCGGCCAAACGTGGCATTCCATATATCAGGCTCAATAAGCAATCGCTGGTGCAGCTCGGCTATGGTGTTCATCAAAAAAGGATAAGAGCCACCATTGCCAGTACCACCAGTAATATTGCGGTAGACATTGCCTGCGATAAAGAAGAAACAAAAAATCTTTTAGGCGATGCCGAAATTCCGGTGCCAAGGGGAACCGTTATCCGCACCGAAGAAGGCCTGCAGGAAGCCATTGACAAATATGGTTACCCGCTGGTAATAAAACCCATCGACGGTAATCATGGCAAAGGCAACACTACCAATATCACCAACTGGGAGCAGGCGGTAAAAGCATTGGATGCCGCCAAAGTATATGGTCGCAGTGTTATTGTAGAACGCTTTATCACCGGCTTCGATTTCAGAATATTGGTCATCAACAATAAATTTATTTGTGCCGCCCTGCGTACACCTGCAGCCGTAACCGGCGATGGCGAACATAGCATTCAGTGGCTTATTGATGAGACCAACAAAGACCCACGCCGGGGCTATGGCCATGAAAAAGTATTAACCCAAATTACTGTTGATGGCAGCACTATGAAGATGCTGGAAGAAGTAGGATATACCCTGGAAACTGTTCCGCCAAAAGGTGAACAGGTGCTGCTAAAAACAACAGCCAACCTTAGCACCGGCGGCACTTGTACCGATGTTACCGACGAAGTACATCCCGCCAACATCTTCATGTGCGAACGGATTTCTAAAATCATCGGACTCGATATCTGTGGCATAGATATTATGGCCAAAGACCTGCGTACACCCGTTACCGAAAATGGAGGTGCCATCCTGGAAGTGAATGCAGCACCGGGTTTCCGGATGCACATAGACCCAAGCGAGGGCCTTGGCCGCAATGTGGCGGAGCCGGTAATTGACATGCTCTTTCCACTGGGCAGCGTGGGCCGCATACCCATCATAGCCATTACAGGTACCAATGGAAAAACCACCACTACAAGGCTCACCGCACACATAGCCAAAACAGCCGGTTATAAAGTTGGCTTTACCACTAGCGATGGCGTATACATTCAAAATCAGATGCTGATGAAAGGCGACTGCACCGGGCCCCTCTCCTCTCAGTTTGTGCTGAAAGATCCTACTGTTGATTTTGCTGTGCTTGAATGTGCAAGAGGCGGCATTTTAAAAAATGGACTGGCTTTTCAAAACTGTGATGTGGCCATTGTTACCAACGTAAGTGCCGACCATCTTGGCTTGGGTGGCATTAGCGATTTAGAAAGTATGGCCAAGGTAAAAGCCGTGGTGCCCGAAACTGTTTTTAAACATGGCTATGCCATTTTAAATGCCGACGACGACCTTGTGTACAACATGCGTAAGGGCCTCAATTGCAATGTGGCTTTCTTTAGTATGGACGAAAACAACCCCCGCATCAAAGCCCATTGCGCCGAAGGTGGTTATGCAGCCGTTTTTGAAAATGGCTATATCACCATTATGAAAGGCACCTGGAAAATACGCATTGAAAAAGTAACCGAGATACCTGTAACCTATGGTGGTAAAGCATTACACAATGTAATGAATTGCCTCCCCGCCGTACTTGGCAGCTATCTCTACCGCAAAATAAAAATTGAAGATATCAAGCTGGCTTTGCAAACATTTGTACCCACGGCCGCCCAAACCCCGGGCCGCCTTAACCTGTTCCAGTTCAAGCATTTCCAGTTCCTGGTCGACTTTGCACACAACCCTGCAGGGCTCAACCTCCTCTGCGATTTTATCAGCAAAATGGAGGGCAGCCCCAAAGTGGGTATCATCAGCGGCACCGGCGACCGGCGTGATGAAGACATCAAAGAACTCGGCCGCATCAGTGGCAGTTGCTTCGACGAGATCATTATCCGGCAGGACAAAAACCTGCGTGGCCGCACCGCCGAAGAAATCGTAAACCTGCTGGTAGAGGGTATCAATGAAACCAAAACCAGCGACATCCCTGTCATCATTATTTACAAAGAAAAAGAAGCCATCATGCATGCTTACAACACCGCCAAACCCGGCAGCCTAATTACGATTATGTGCGATGTGGTAGCAGAAGCGTTGGATTTGATTAAGAAGTTGAAGGAGGATGAGGATAAGCTTTGATAGGTCATATGGTCAATAGTCAATAGGTCATTTTTTTGCCGGGCATTTGAGGTTTGATAGGGCGACATTAGTCCTGGACGTACCGGAATCAAAAGATTGCTACTATTGAGCTTTTATCGGAGCGGTGAGTAACTGGCGCAGGAATGAGGCGTAGACTTTGTGGGTTGGTTTCCTGTGCCTTAGGGTTACTTGATAAATATATTAAAATGGTTATAAATTTAACTGAAGTAATTTGACTACATAAGCCGGGAGGCCTACGCCAATCAGTGTAGAAAAGAGGGCTATACAAAAAATACAAATGCAGAATGATACAAACATTAACTTCAAGACCGCAATATTGCGATTTTTTAAATACTCTCAGATTATGAAATACTATGAATTTTCTTTTAAAATAACCAATCCCACATTCGCCAGTAATGATCTTTTAATATTTCATCATACTGAAACAGAATTAGGCGAGACTCAAAAACTTGAGCTAAGTGAAAATTTCAAATTACTATTCCCCACAAATTTGGAATTAATCAATTCATATGAGATAACAGAAAGTCACTACAATTTAATTATGGAGTCTAAGAAAATCAATTCAGCACGCCGAGATTAAAGTCATAATATAGCCTTTATTTCAAACTGATACACTCCCAAAAAAAGTTAGGTAAATACGCCACTTCTAGGTTGGTCTGAACTAAAAAAATTGCATTTAGAAATAAGACTTAACCCCATTTTTATAACTTTTTCTTATCCAACCCCCAAAGGTTCTTAATTAATAATATGAAACAAAAAGTCTTTCTTACATTTTGCCTCTACTTTATAACACATGCTGATTGCCAAACAATCAAGGAGTATCAGGATTCCCAAAAATTC
>JAYUTQ010000295.1:0-1613 GCA_043755055.1 Chitinophagaceae bacterium
AAACAAAAAAAATCATATCAAAATCCATACATGACAAAACCAATTTCATTAATTTTTACATTGCTTGTTTTGAGTGTTACAAATTTATTTGCTCAAAAAATTCTTTTTGTAGATAGCTCACAATCTAATGTTTCTTTTAGAGGATTGAGTGTGGTAAACGATAACGTGTTTTGGGTTAGTGGCAGCAAAGGCACTATTGCCAAAAGCCTTGATGGTGGCCGGTCTTTTACCTGGCTCCACCCTGCCGGGTTTGAAAAGAGAGACTTTAGAGATATTGAAGCTTTTGATGCCAATACTGCCATTGCAATGGCTGTTGATAGTCCGGCAATAATAATAAAAACCACTGATGGCGGCATTACATGGAAAACCGTTTACGAACGACACCTGCACGGTATTTTTCTGGATGCTATGAGTTTTAAAAACAACCTGCGGGGTGTATGTGTTGGCGACCCGATTAACCTGCGTTTTTGGCTGGTAGAAACCAATGATGGTGGCGATAGCTGGAAGGAAATTCCGCCACCATTGAGGCCAACTGTGGATAGTGGCGAAGCATGTTTTGCCAGCAGCGGCACTAACCTGCAATTTGTAGATGACCCCCGTTTTGAATATGGCTTTGTTAGCGGCGGTGCCATGGCAGTACTTTATCTTATGGGTAACGGCCGTACCAAACCGAGTGCAAAAATAGCTTTGGAAATTAATCATCAACTGGAGAGTACGGGTGCCAATAGCTGGGCTGTGAATGGAAAAAAGTATGTAGTAGTAGGTGGCGATTTTAAAGATTACAAACTGGAACTGTACAATAGTGCATACTCTTTGGATGGTGGCCGAAGCTGGAAATCGCCTGCCTATCCGCCTGCAGGCTATAAAAGCTGCGTTATCTGGAAAGACAATACCAACCTGATTGCCACAGGGCTTGCCGGAACGGATATCTCAATAAAAGGCCCGAAGGAATGGAAGCATATTTCTGACATTCAATTTCACGTAGTGCAAAAAGCAAAAAAAGGAAACGCTATTTATTTAGCCGGAGGCAATGGCAGAATTGGAAAATATGTGGAATAGCATCTCATCCTTCTTTCTTAAAAACAAAAAAAAATCAGTCAACATTTAAACCTGCCTTATCCTCCTTAGTCTGTATTTACCGTAAGCAGCAGGGTAAAAAAGGGGTCGTTCACGGAGTGGACGGCCTCTTTATTTTTATACTATTGCTACGTTTACTTTTTAAAAAGCAAAATACACTGCCCCAAGTATAAATCTGAAATTGATTAGGAAGTTTCACCGGAACGATTCTTTAGGCACCAACATAACAAATATAGAAAAAATGCTTCCTGAATAAACTTTAGCTGAATAGGTAACATGCCTCTACAATCATAAAAAAATTAGAGGCTATCTGTAAAAAAATAGCTCTTATAAAAAAAAATGGAGAAAAATGAGCGTTATACGTATAGAAAATTTATTTTTGTGGTATAAAAGTAAAAAAGATGGATGCGAAGATTACAATGAGCTTTAACCAGGAGGTAATAGAAACCGCCAAAGATTTTGCTTACAAAAACGGCATTAGCTTAAGCCGGCTTACAGAAATACTATTGCGTAAAGTAACTACCGGCGGCTACAAT
>JAYUTQ010000296.1:0-1613 GCA_043755055.1 Chitinophagaceae bacterium
TTCCTGGCCGGTCATTCTTTGTTGAATCCACTTTTCGCTTCGACCAGCTTTTTGCCAGTTTTCTCTTGCACGGTCTAAACTTTGTTCAGGATTGGATATTTCCTGCATTCTTTCGTAACCAACTTTAGCCAGCCATTGCTTAAATGGTTCTGCGTTGGGGGATGGAATCGATTGGATTAGCCGCAATAAATTAGGAGTATCCAAACAATCTGTAGAATACATTTTCCCATCAGTTGCCTGAAATTTCAGTTGTACGATTTTTTCGTACAACTGGCTCCCTTCTTTAGTAAGCTTTTTCTTTAAGTCGCTCCAATATCTTTTTGGTATAGTGCTTCCGGTTAAGATTTCGATTACATCAATTATAGAAAAATACCAAAGCTCTTTTTCAGCATCCCATTTGCTGCGTACTTTTTTTTCTTCGAAGAGTTTAATATTGCTCATTTTATTGTCCATTGAAAAATTATCTATTAAAACTTATTCCGGCAAAACCAACTTCAATCAACGGATGGCTTTTATCCCTTTCTGAAATTACCGATACTTCCAAAGGCCATTCGATATTGATTGATTCGTCATTGTAACGAAGGCCGCCTTCGGAGCCGGGCTGGTAAATGGTGCTATGCTGATACAGCAGTTCACAATCATTCGTCAGCGTTTGAAAGCCATGTGCAAAGCCTTGCGGAATGTAAAGCATCTGCCGGTTGGCAGCACTTAGATCGGTACCAAACCATTTCAAAAAAGTAGGCGAACCCTGTCTCAAATCCACAATTACATCCAGCACTGCACCTGTAATGCAGCGTACC
Source organism: Chitinophagaceae bacterium (assembly GCA_043755055.1). Taxonomy (GTDB): domain Bacteria; phylum Bacteroidota; class Bacteroidia; order Chitinophagales; family Chitinophagaceae; genus JAZKFT01. The sequence continues at coordinate 801 of JAYUTQ010000296.1, forward strand.
AGTTTTACTTCGCTATGTGGCGGATATTGAAAATGCATACCGCGGATACTGCCTTTGGTTTTGGTAAACGAATGGTTCATTTGCGGCCATGCAGTATTTAAACCCATGGCTGCAAAAGCATCCTCACTATAGTTGCGAAAAAACCAGCCACGTTCGTCTTCGAAAGGCTTGGGCACAATTACGTAACTGCCAGCTAGTGGCGTTTCGGAAAAAGTGAAGGGACCGTATGATTTTGATGTCTGATTTATGATGTATGATTTATGATTTGTTCCCCTGTCAGGCCTGGCTTTCGGCCTGACAGGGTTTTAGAGACAAGCTATTTATTTTGAAAGTTGGATGGGTTTAATAGTAGCACAAATTTCAACGGAGCGTCGCCAATGTCGCCCAATCAGGGAACAAAAGCTAGTCTCAAAAAACTACTTCTTGTTACACAATGCCTCATAGTTTTCTATCTGCTGCAATGCTATACTCTGTTTTGTTTCTATAAATTGTTTAAACCATTCCAGCGTCCATTCTATTGCCTGTTTATTGTTCAGTTTTGGTTTCCAGTTTAGTTCCTTAATGGCCAGTGTAATGTCGAGTGTTAGTAAGCCGGCTTCGTGTGGCTGGTTTGGGTCGCTTACATCTTGCCAGGCTCCTTTGCCCCAATAATTAATGCCGAGTTCTACCAATTCTTTTACCGTTAAATGCTGCTCTGGCAAAGGGCCAAAATTATAGGCTTTGGCAAATGTGTGTGGCTGCTGATGCCGTACGCCCATGGCAGCATGTGCTGGAACCCATCGAAGGCTACTTGTTACTCGGAGCGTTGCTGCA
>JAYUTQ010000297.1:0-3548 GCA_043755055.1 Chitinophagaceae bacterium
AACCTTTTGTAAAAAAAATTTTTGGAATCGATTTTTTAATCCTTTAAATTGCTATTCGATATTTTGGTTCTTACGCATGGCTTGTGGCAGATTGGGTACCTAATTTTTATCATGTTTCTAATTTATAGGCATTGTAACCCTCACCCCCTAAACCTTAGTTTATGAGTATGCGTCAACTCAAAATCACCAAATCTATTACCAACAGGGAGTCTCAGAGTCTTGAGAAATACCTGCAGGAAATTGGTCGTGTAGAACTAATTACACCCGAAGAAGAAGTACAACTTGCCATTCGTATTAAGTTAGATGACCAACGGGCACTTGAAAGATTGGTAAATGCCAACCTGCGCTTTGTAGTTAGTGTGGCCAAACAGTACCAAAACCAGGGGCTTACACTAAGCGACCTGATTAACGAAGGCAACCTTGGCCTGATTAAGGCAGCACAGCGTTTTGATGAAACCCGTGGTTTTAAATTTATTTCATACGCCGTGTGGTGGATTCGGCAAAGCATTTTGCAGGCCCTTGCAGAGCAAAGCCGGATTGTAAGGCTGCCACTTAATAAGGTAGGCCTTAGTAACCGCATCAGCAAGGCATTTAGCCAGCTGGAGCAGGAATTTGAACGGGAACCAACCCCAGAAGAACTAGCCGATTTACTGGAACTGGACCGTGAAGAGGTAGCTGCAACACTTGGTGTATCGAGCCGGCACGTAAGTATGGATGCTCCTATTAGCGATGGCGAAGACGGCTGCCTGATAGACATGATGGAAAACCCAAATGCCGAAAGTGTAAGCAATAATCTGGAGCACCACGAATCGCTACATACCGAACTTGGCCGATCGCTGAGTACACTTACAGAACGCCAAAAAGAAGTACTTTGCTATTTCTTTGGTATTGGTATAGATAGTGCACTCAGTCTTGAAGATATAGGTCACCGGTTTCATCTTACAAGAGAAAGGGTACGGCAAATAAAAGATAAGGCGATAGCCAAATTACAAAACACAAACCGCTGTAAATTGCTTCGTGTTTATTTAGGATAAACATAGGAACCTATTTTAATGAAAAAACCCTGCTTGATGCAGGGTTTTTTCATTAAGTATCTTCTTCTTCCAAAACAACATTTTGTTCGTATTGGCTTACAACACGTGACTGCTGCCATAAAAAACCAATGATGGAAATGCCAATCCACACTAAAAAAATAGTAATGGAGTTAGGAAACGTTTTAGTAAACTTAAAGATACCTACCGATAATGCAAAAGCCCCTACAACACTTGACAATAACCGGATGCATAATTCGTACTTGTAAAACGAAAAAAAAGCAGCAAAGGACCCTGTAATAAAAAAAATAACCAACGGCACAAATGAATCATCGTCAAACTGAACCTGCTCGTTAATAAACGCAGCCAACATTAGCCCAAAAACAAAAAAAGAAGTAATTGCAATTACAAATTTGGATGAAAGAAATGACAATAGCATAGCTACTAATCCAATGGTACCGGCAAGGGCAAATTCCTGCCAGTCGTTCCAGTTTATCATGCCACGAATGGATACATAAGAGATTAAAAAACCGCAAATTCCTACCGATACCCAATAAAACTTTTTACCCGAAAAAAGACTTAACAAACCAAATACAGTGAGTACAATTGCTACCACAAACGTAAAAGTGCCAAAAGCGGATTGTATTAATTCGTGGAGCCTGTTCATACAGAGAAAAGATGCGTGGGATAAAAACTTACTAAAGCTAAAAAAATACTTATTTGAAAATGAGACCGAATTTTCTAGATTAATTGCATTTTGGCAACCTTAGAATCTACTTCAACGGTATCATGTTCGAAATTTAATTTGATGCGCCACTTTTGCATAGTAGCAGCTCCAATAATGGCCTCTTCGCTAAGGCCGGGTACTACTAAAAATTCATCGCTGAGTAATACATCCTCAATGTAAAAATCGAGTGTTACCCTTTCTTTTACTTCTATATAGTGCCCCTCACTTGCTGTGGAAATACGCCTAATTACACCAAGCGATTGGGCTTCTTCAATTGCATCCATATAATCCGGACTTATGCAGGAAAGATTGGCTCCACTATCGAATAAGGTGTACAGATGATTTTCACCTTTAGAACCCACAAATAATAACGGCAATTTTATTACAGACATCGTTTGTATTTTAAATTAAAGGTAATGCTTTCGGCCACCTTAGCTATTGATCCATGCCTCCCGTTCGTCGGGGTTAAACTTCCATGGGGCAAAATTATTTTCAATATTACCAAACATGCTGTTCCACTCCTGTGGGCTATTACTTTCGTCCAATATTAAATAGCGGCGCATTTTTATAATAATATCCAGCGGCGAAATACTTACCGGACATTCTTCTACACAGGCATTGCAGGTGGTGCAGGCTCTTAGCTCTTCCACGGTAATATAATCGTTTAGCAGCGTCTTATCGTCGGGTTTAAATTCTCCATTTTTATTTATGTTTTTACCCACTTCGTCCAGGCGGTCACGGGTTTTCATCATAATGGTACGTGGGCTAAGCAATTTGCCGGTTTGGTTAGCCGGGCAGGCGCTGCTACACCTGCCACATTCGGTACAACTGTACGCATCCATCAGGTTTTTCCACGATAAATCCATTACATCTTTTGCACCAAACTGGGCAGGTGGTGCTTCGGGCAATGCCGCTACTGCCGGAAAAGCAGCGGTATCGCCGCCCATAGCCAGAATCACTTCCCGTTGTATTTCGGGCATGTTTTGCATTTTACCCTCACCCTCGGGCCGGGCATAATATGCATTGGGAAATGCCAGCATCACATGCAAATGCTTACTATAAGGCAGGTAATTTAAAAAAGCAAAAATGCCTACGATATGCAGCCACCAACAAACCCTTTCGATAGTGGTTAATGTGCCATCGCTCATGCCGCTAAATATTGGCATTAGCCAACTACTAACTGCAAACGGGCCGGTAATCGCTTCGCTGTAATGGTCCACATTTCTGGCCTGTAAAAGAGAATCGGTAGCGTTCATGGTTAGGAACAAGGTCATCAGCACAATTTCTGTTATAAGAATATAATTGGCATCGCTACGGGGCCAGCCATCAAGATCCTTGCTTATAAAACGCTGTAACTTAATGATATTTCTTCTTACCAAAAAAACAACACAAACCAATAATACACCCAAAGCCAGCCACTCGAAACTATTGATGAGAAAGCTATAAAAACCACCCAAAAACGGCGCAAACATGCGGTGCTGTCCGGTTATGCCATCCAGCACTATCTCCAGCACTTCGATATTTATAATTATAAAACCAGCATAAATAATAAAGTGCATTAGGGCCACAAATGGCTTTTTAAACATCTTTTTTTGGCCAAAGGCCAATAAGAGCACATTACTAATCCGCTTACTATTATCGGTATCAATGGCTTCATCCCGGCCCAGCAAAATGTTGCGGCGTATGATGTTTATTTTTTTTGAAAACAGCCAAATAGAAAATGCGGCCAATGCGGCGAAAAGTATTTGTTGAACCAACTGCATAGGATGTATGATTTGTGATGTATGATT
>JAYUTQ010000298.1:0-3547 GCA_043755055.1 Chitinophagaceae bacterium
GCAAAAGCTACTTTTAAAAACAGTTGGTTTACCAGCAGTAACTTCAGTGGCAAATCTATAACCGGCAAAGGCGAAATAGTATTTGGCGACCCTAAGAAAAATAGCCTGGCTCAGTTTATACGCTTTGGTATGTACGCCGCAGAACAGGAAAAAGAAAAAAAATCACGGAACGCATCGGAATGGGAAAAGGAAGCCAAAGCCGATGTGATGCTAATTGACTCTATCCCTCCACCCCCACCTCCTGCAAAAAGAAAATAATTTGCAACCACCCAAAGCGTTCCGGTAAAACCGGAACGCTTTTTTATTGAATCATAATTCAATGTCGCTTAGTCAATGAAAATGTTCAACAATCGATGTTAAACGAACAATTTTCAAATGCACTGATTCAGGTGTTTATCAATTGGTTATTAAAAATTGTTCGTTAAACATTGAGCATTATTTTTTTTAAAAAACGTTTATCTAAACGTGATCGAATAACGATAACACGTTTCGTCTTCTTAATATTGTAGCATGAATATCCGCCTCAACCAATTGGTGCCCATTCCGCTAAAAGATAAGCTCAGGCTTCGTCATTCTGACATTTGGAATAGCGATGTAACTTTTGCCAAAGGCGACCGGGTAAAAATAAAAGCGCCAAGCGGTACCGGCAAAACCACACTTGTGCACATACTTTACAAAATGCGACACGATTACGATGGGGAATTGTATTTTAATCAGTTGCCGCTTCGCAATATTGCTCCGGATGCATTGAGCCAATACCGGCAACAAAACATCAGCGTTATTTTTCAGGATATGCGGCTGTTTGCCAACCTTACAGCCCGTGAAAACATAGAGCTGAAAAGGGTGATGTACAAACCAATGTATGATGAAAAAATGATAGCCACCATGGCCGAACGCCTGGGCATCACACATATTCTAAACCAAACTGCCGCCACCTGCAGCTATGGAGAACAGCAACGTATTGCCATCATCCGAAGCCTGATGCAGCCTTTTGAATGGCTGATAATGGACGAACCCTTTAGCCACCTCGACGAAGCCAATACCGCCAAAGCAGCAGCACTGATAGATGAAGAATGTAAAAAGCGAAATGCGGGTTTTATACTCACCGATCTGGATGAAGACAGCAATTTTGAATACAGCAAACAGATGACTTTGTAGTAGTCATTCAGTCATTAGTCAATAAGTCATTAAAAGCTATTGGCCAATGACTTTTGACTTATTGACTAATGACTTTTTTATATGACAATGAATCCACTTCTTAAAAAAATAATCCTCAGCGGCGTGGGCCGTATACGCTTTATCATGGCCACTGTCGGGCTAGGCGTAGCTCTGCTGCTGATACTGTTAGCCGTGCAGACTCAGATGAACTTTAACGACCTGCTGCATGGCAAATTCAATGAGAATGAAACAGCCGATTTTTTGGTGATTAATAAAGAAGTAAACAAAGACAACCAAAGCGAAAAAGCAAAAAATGTTTTTAGCGAAGCCGATATAACAGATTTAAAAAAACAACCATTTACAGAATCGTTGGGCGTACTTACTGCCACCAATTTTTCGGTAAGTGCAGAGAGCTACAGCAATGCCATGCCCTTTTACAGCGACATTTATTTTGAATCGGTACCCGATGATTTTGTGGATGTAAAAACCAAGGACTGGAAATGGACCGAAGGCCAAACCGACCTGCCCATCATCATTCCCACCTTTTTTCTGGACCTGTATAATTTTGGCATGGCACAGAGCAGAGAAGAATTGCCACAACTTTCGCCTGAAGCGGTTATGGCCATCGCCATAAAAATTACCATTAACGGCAACGGACAGTCGCAGGTAATTACCGGCCATGTGGTGGGCATGAGCGACCGTATAAACTCGGTGCTGATACCACAATCGTTTATGAACTGGGCCAATGGCAAATTCGGCTACCAACAGCAGCAGCAGCGCATTACAAGGGTGGTACTTAAAACACAAGACCCCTCTGACCCCAAGCTTACCTCCTACTTACAGGATAAAAAATTAAGTACCAATGAAGACAAAACCCGTTTTAGCAAAGCCCGTACCGCGGTGGCCATTATTGTAAAAGTGCTGGCTGGTTTTGGCGTAGTGATGCTCCTCTTTGCATTGCTTGTTTTCTCATTGTTTATACAGCTTACCATAGCTAGTTGCAAAACCGAAATCGAATTGCTCATCACTCTTGGCACATCGCCAAAACAGCTTGGCCGTTTTTTAATGAAGCAATTTTTTCCCGCCAATGTTATTATTATGCTGGTTTGTGTAGCCTTTATTGCCGTATTGCAATATGCCGCTTGTGCCTTGCTAAAAAACCAAAACATGTACATCAGCCCGTGGATAAGCCTGTACACCATCGCCGCCGCCGCCGCAGTATTAGCCATGGTTTGGTGGGTGTATAAAAGAACGATTGGGAAATATGTGAATGGGTAGGATTGGAAAGAAACCGTTCAAACAGATGTTAGCCGAAATATGAGACACTAAAAGTATCATCCTTGCAATTGATGAAGGTAATCACCCCACTTTTCCGTTAAAAATAAAATGAACCAACCGCATACAGCCTGCTATGCTTATTTTCGGTATATGATTATTTTTAAGAAAAGCTTACTGGCTTTGGTTTTCTGTTTGTTCTGTTTTTTAGGCAATGCAGTATCTGTAACGGGTGGCGTTATTGATGCAGGTTCTAACCCGGTTCCATTTTCCAGCATTTATATAAAAGGTAGCAGCAAAGGCACTACTGCCAATGTGGAAGGCCGCTTTGTGCTGGATCTTACACCCGGCACCTACACACTTTACTGCACCCATGTAGGCTACGAAAAAGTGGAACAACAAATAACTGTGGGTGAAAAAAATATGGACATTTTTTTCAGGCTGTATCCACTGAAAATACAAATGAAAGATGTGGTGGTGAAAGCCAATGGCGAAGATCCGGCATACGCTATTATTAGAAAGGCAATTGCATCCAGAGACGAACACCTGAACGAGGTAAAACAATGGCAGGTGGATGTATATATGAAGGGCCTTATGAAAACCGTACAGGTACCCGACAAAATTCTGGGTGTAAAAGTGCGGCCCGACAGAAATGTTATAGACAGCAACGGCAAAGGCATAATTTATCTAAGTGAATCTATTACTAAATACAGCCGCCGATTGCCAGACGATTACAAAGAAGAAATACTGAGTGCTAAGGTGAGTGGCCGCAGCCAAGGCTTTGGTTTTAACAGTCCCAAAACGATGGAGCTCAATTTGTACGAAAACAATATTTCTATCGAAAGCATGAACAGCAGGGGATTTGTTTCGCCCATTAGCAACAATGCCCTGAACTTTTACAAGTACCAATATGAAGGCACGTTTTATGAGGATGGAGTTGAGATTAATAAAATCCGCATCATACCAAAACGCAAATATGAACCCTGCTTTGCAGGCGGTTATATTAATATTATAGAAGGCGATTGGCGGATTCATGGTATCGATTTATACCTCACCAAAGAATCGCAAATTGAGATTGTAGATAGCCTTCGGATACAGCAGCAAATGCTACCCA
>JAYUTQ010000299.1:0-1610 GCA_043755055.1 Chitinophagaceae bacterium
CAATGTTGTTTCTTTCGAAATTACATGGAAGAAAAAAGATGTGTCTGACGATATCCGTAGCGGCAAACAAAAAACAGTGTACTACTATGTTGGTGGAAATATAAAAGGCAATGTACTTACCGAAAGCTGGAAGGAGGAAATAAAAGGCTTTGTACAAAAAAATGAAGAAATCACCTTTGGCACTATCCTTTATTTTGATGCCAAAAGGAAAGTAAATGTAAAAGGGCCGTCTTTAGTTATTACTATTTTATAGCCGCACGTTATTAAATAACCACAGCGCTGCATAAACCATAAATAGCCGGGTAGGAGGTGTTTTGCACACACAAAACCTTTTGCCTATTTTGGCCGAAATTTACACACAATGTGGCTATCTCTACTTGCTATTTCACTGGCCCCCGGCGTTGCAATTATATTATATATATATTGGAAAGACAGCCACGACAGGGAACCTATCCGCCATTTATTCATCTGTTTTTTATTGGGTATTCTTAGCGCTGTTATGGCCGTGCTGATAGATAAAGCATTGGTGCCAATACAAACTGAAATGACCGTCCCCAATTCCATCGGCGACAAATTATTTACGGCTTTTATTATGGCCGGTTTGGTAGAAGAATTATGTAAATTTTTTATGTGCCGAATGTATGCATACCCAAAAAGAGATTTTAACGAGCCACTTGACGGAATTGTGTACATGGCTATGGTAGCTATGGGTTTTGCCACGATTGAAAATATTTTATACGTTTTTGCCAACCCGGAATATGGCATCCAAACCGGCATTGTCCGAATGTTGCTTGCTGTACTCGGCCATGCATGTTGGGGCGTTATTCTTGGTTATTTTATGGGTATGGGCAAGTTTAAACCACGGTTTAAAACCCTTTATATTTTTACCGGCTTATTGTTAGCCATCTTCCTCCACGGCACTTACGATGCATTTATTTTCTTAAGAGAATCCAATGAACTTGGAGATGGCAGTTACGACCTGTTTTTAATTAGCGGTGCCATTATTACTGCTATACTCGGCAATATCCTTGCGTTTGCAGCTATCCGTAAACACCGAAAAATCAGCCAACATCTTTTTCCTAAAGACAGAAATGCACCCTACGCCGGATGACCAAAATGACGACACTACTTAAATTAGTAAAGGCAACAACAGCTGATATTCCTATCATCCGCAATATTGCTATGGCCACATGGCCGGCAACATATGGCAGTATTATATCGGCTAACCAAATTGAGTATATGCTTAATATGATGTATGCCGAAACTGTGCTGCTTCAGCAAATGCAAAGCGACGAACAGCAATTTATTATCGCTTACCAAAACGATACTCCCATTGCATTTACTGGTTTTGGTATGGTAACACAAGAACCGCTTACTTACAAACTACATAAACTGTATGTGCTACCCACTATACAAAAAACCGGTGCCGGAAAAAAGCTTTTGCAGGAAGTGGAAACCATTGCCAAAGATGACGGAGCTGGACAATTAATATTGAATGTAAACCGTGCCAATAAAGCAGCAGACTTTTACAAACACAAAGGCTTTATTGTTTTAGAAGATATAGAACTTGACATTGGCAGCGGCTTTTACATGACAGACCATGTAATGGG
>JAYUTQ010000300.1:0-3541 GCA_043755055.1 Chitinophagaceae bacterium
CCTCCCATATAAAAAAGATGTACGACACCGATATTTCTGCCGCCACTTTATCTGCCATTACAGACAAAATAATGCCCCTTGTAACCGAGTGGCAGGGTCGCCCTTTAGAACGCCTTTATTGCATTGTGTGGATGGATGCGATGTATTACAAAGTGAAGCAGGATGGAAAAATAGTGACCCGTTGTGTGTACAATATCTTGGGTATTACTACCGAAGGTCGCAAAGAAATACTGGGCTGTTATGTAAGTGAAAGTGAAGGAGCAAACTTTTGGCTAAGCGTAATTACAGACCTTCAAAACCGGGGCGTAGCCGACATTCTGATAGCCTGTACCGACAATTTAAAAGGCTTTGCGGAAGCTATTGCCACCATATTTACCAAGACCGAAGTACAAAGTTGCATTGTACATCAAATACGCAATTCATTAAAATATGTAGCCAGCAAGAATCAAAAAGAATTCATGCAAAACCTAAAGCCGGTCTACCAGGCAGTAAACAAACAATTGGCTGGACTGGAGCTGGAAAAACTAGCTGAAAAGTGGCAGCAAAAATATCCCGTAGTAATAGAATCCTGGCTGCGTGCACATTCCGGTGAAAGTGAGCCACCATTCCGGTGAAAGTGAGCCACCTGATAAAGAGCGTATTATTAAGATTTAAAGCTAACTGTTTTTCTTTGTCCTTAGCGATTCTCCTTTTAATTCTATTCTGTGTGCCTCGGCTGTCATTCTGTCCATAATGGCATCTGCGAGGGTAGGTTCTTTAATATATTCATACCATGCTTTTATGGGTAATTGTGAGGTGATGATAGTGGCACCTTTTGCGTAGCGGTCTTCCATTATTTGTAGCAGGGCAAGTTTTATGTTGTGGTCGAGGGGTTGTAGTCCCCAATCGTCCAATATCAGTAGCGGTGTTTTTGCGATCTGGTTGAGCCATCTGATGTAAGTTCCATGTAAACGTGCACCGGCAAGTGCTTCTATAAAGCGGTTCATGGCAAAATACATGGTTCTGTATCCAAGCATACACGCTTGTCTGCCGAGTGCACAGGCGAGGTAGCTTTTACCGCAACCAGTCGATCCGGTAATCAGTATATTTTCCCCTTTGTTTATAAAAGCACCATCACAAAAACGTAACAATTGCTCTTTGGTGATGCCACGATCGGCAGCCGTTTTAACCTGTTCGGGCATGGTGTTGTACCGGAGCTTGGCCAGACGCAGGTATAGTTGTGTTCGTTGCGACAGCCGGTTTTGTGTTTCTGCATCGGTGAGCATGCCTAGTAGTGTATGGGCTTCGGGTTGCTGGTGCGCAGGTTGGTTTACTACTGCATAGTAGAGTTTGGCCATGCCAAAGAGCTTTAAGTCCTGCATTTGTTCAAGGGTGCTTTGCGTGTTCATTTTTTCAGTTTAAATGGTGATTAATAGATTTTAATTGTACGATTCCGGGCCACGGAGGTTATTGTGTTCGGGCATCTTGAATAAAACGAGTTGTTCGGGCTCCAGGGTGTCGAGGTTATTGATGAGAATATTGTTGATGGTGGTATAGTTGTAGCAATGGCCTGTTAGCGCCCTTTTACAGGCAGCTTCCACCCGCGGGGCAGTATAAGCCTGTACCAGCCTAAGGATGCCAAGGCATGCATTATAAGTTTGTTCTGTAAACCGTCGGGCTTTGAGCACCTGTTGCATGTATAACAGGGCAGATGAACCTACTTTACCAGCCTGTTCTAAAAAGTAATCCGGTGTCCATCCCTGCTGTTCTGCGTAGCGTTGATGGCTTTCGGGCATTTGTTCTTTGATGGTGGTAAAATCGTGTCGTTTGAAGCTTCTTACATGGAGTGCTATGCGCTTGTGTTCGTAGTAGATTTCTACCGTGTCTGTATCGTAAATGGCATTAACGGTTTTGCCAATAAAACTAAAGGGAACGCTGTAGTGGTGCCAGTCTTCGCCCAGGGTAATATGGTAGTTTTTTTGAACTTTATTTTTGGTTGCGTGCCGGATACAATAGGCCTCTGCGGGCAACGGTTGCAGCAGCGGTTTTTCATGGGTTATAAAGCGCTCTGAACGGCTATAGTCTTTCTTTTGAAGCAGGTGCCGGTGGTGGTCTTTGAGTTGCTCAACGATGTGGGCATTTAGTTCGGCGAGGCTAAAGAAAACCTGATTACGCAAAGGGGCATAAATGCGCTGATACACCAGCTTTACTTCATTTTCTACCGGTGCCTTATCCTTGGGTTTACGTACGCGGGCTGCCAGTAAAGTGATATTATTATGAAGTGCCCACTGTATAATGGTATCTGTAAAAACAGGTTCGTACCGGTTACTTTTACTAACTGCGGTCTTCATATTGTCGCACTTGAGCGATTGTGGCGCACCACCAAAATATTGCAGGCATAGGTTCAGCGCCTTAATAACATTGGGCTGGGTGGCATTGGGCAGCGCTACAGCGAAGCTGTAACCACTGCAGGGCAATACCGCCACAAACACCGGACAGCTAATCACTTCGCCACTATTCTTGTCTATATAATTTTGATTGTCGCCAGCAAAATCTACCATCATTACAGCCGCAGGCTCATGTTCAAAATGCATTGTGGCTTCGTGCACTTTTCGATACTGAGCAAGGAGGTCGCAAAATTGAGAGTAACCGTAACTGTCTGGCTGATCCTTTTTGTATTCTTCCCAAAGCAAGTATTTGGTAACGCCGGTTCGTTTAAGTTCAGCCAAAAAATAAGCAATCCGGGATTTAAACACTTCCGTTCGGGGATCGGATTGTGTTTGCTTTGCATCAGCATAGGCAACCGCATGCAAGCCCGCATCGTCCATTTGATACAACTGGTCCATGCTAAAAGCACACGCATTAAAACGGTCCAGGTACAGCTTGACTGTATTGCGGGAAATATCCAGATCACGGGCTATTTTACGGCTGGAAAAGCCACGCAACAATAGTTGAAGTATACTACGTACAATTTGCATTGTTACCAGATTATTAGACATCCATTTTACTGTTTTAATGAACAGTAAAAGGATGGCTTAATTAGTAAATGAAATGGTACGCTCTAATCAGGTGGCTCACTTACGCCGGAATGGCAGTTGTCAACATTAAACCAGGTGGCTCACTTTGACCGGAATCCAACATTTATTTTCAATTCCAGCCAAAATCAATGGTAAGTTTGGGGTGGCTCAGTTTGGCCGGAATGGTGGCTCACTTTGCTCTGGAATATGCATGCGTAACTGGGAAAAACTAAGTACTTATTTTAAGTATCCCGAGGCCATTCGGCGGCTCATATACACCACCAATACCATTGAAGGATACCATTGCCAGATAAGAAAAGTAACCAAAACAAAAGGAGCTTTTACTACTGATATGGCATTGCTGAAATTGATTTATCTGGCTACACAAAACATTCAAAAAAAGTGGACAATGCCGCTGGCAAACTGGAGCATTACCGTATCGCAGCAAAGCATCATTTTTGCCGGCAGGTTAACACTAAATATTTAAGCCTTAGTTTTCCACCAACAAAAAGAACGGGGCGGAAGCCTTGTCAGGCGGACTTTCA